>NZ_JH600070.1:451593-751593 GCF_000245015.1 Beggiatoa alba B18LD
GTTAATCCTGAAAATCCTGATTCAGATAATGTTTTAATCTTGTCTGGTGAATTCTTTTTGCGCGTTCTGACAGACCTGCTAGGTTTTCAAAACCTAGTAGATTTCTGTTTTATTTTATAAAATTCGCAATACTGGGGTTAAATTAGGCTCAATTTTCCTGATTTTACTTGAAAACTGAGTGTTTGTACGTTATCACGAATTGCTTGACGATCATTATAATGATTTTCAAAAGCCACTTCTGCGGCTAGTAAGTGGTAATCAACCTCAATCGAGTCTGCGCTGACTTGCATGATAGAAACGCCGTTCGCGTTGCTATTTGCGTAGCTAATCATGGGGTTTGCTCGTCTTAATAAATAATCGATAGATGCGGTAATGGCTTCTACATTACTTAAGCCGATTTCTGTTGCTTGATTACTGGCTAGAGTGGAAAACGTTCCAGATGAAACAGATGTTCCTGTAAACTCGAAAGTTCTTTCGCCATGTTGTGATACGTAACTGGCGTGAATATCTCCTGCAATGCTAACGGTATTGGTTACGCTGTCTAATAATTCAACCAACGCAGCGCGTTTATTAACAAAACCGTCCCATTGGTCAACGTTGAAATAGAATAAATGACGATAGGCACTGGGTAAGCTATTTAATAAAGCAATAAAATCGGCAGGTAAGCCGTCTGTATTGGCTAAATCCAGTAATAAGCTGGTCAACGAGACTGAACTACCCACCACGCGCCAAGTTTGTGTCGAGTTTAATAACGTATTGCGTAACCATGTCTCTTGGGTTTGTCCTAAACCATTTTGTCCGCTGTCCCCTGAACCCATTAAATATTGATAGTTTGCATATAAATCATAAGATTGTTTAACCACTAAATAGCGCGAGCCTAAAGAGCTAAACAGGGATTGTTTGCCTAAGCCTAAGTAGGATAAACCTCTCGACATGTTCGCTAGTTGTGTATTGTCAAACAAGGGATATGGCGTACTTGTTGTTTGGTTATAGGATTGCAGCAGGTTATTGACAACGGTTGCATCTAAATTACCGCGAATAACGGTTGAAGCACGTTGTTGTGCGTCAGCGGTGGCAATTCCTTCGGCAAGATACGCCTGTGTTACTACAGCAGTTAAAATAACTTTTAATGTGGCTAACTCAGCTAAATCGATATTGAAATAGGGTAAGAAACTATTGCGGACAGTTTGAAAATCTAAACCTTGCGCGCTGATTAACTGTTGTAAGGTTGCCTCGTCTAGCACGACGGTTGCGGGGAATGCATCTTCTCGAATTAAATGATCAGGGCGATAGCTTCGATAATCGGTCATGATTAAATGCAAGTGTTTACCGAAATAAAATTCACGGTAAATCCGATTATTCGGGTATAACGTCGCTTCATTCACACTGATAGAGCCTTCACTCACTTCATCTAGGTCAACAGGCATATATTCCAACCATGCCCGCTCTGCATTTTGTCGCCGACTGATAGATAATTCATTGCGACGCTCATCGAAAGTTGTTGCTGTCGCGCCCCAGCAATCATCGGCAAATTCGTGATCATCCCAGATGGGAATCATGGGCATTGCTTCATGAACTTCTTGCAATAATGCATCACTGCGATAAGTGCGATATAGCTGCCGATAATTATCTAAAGATGCAGCTAAATAATAAGGTTGACCATTACTTGCATACGCAGTAATTGCATTTACTTGGTCAGTGAATTGAATAACGCGCACTCCGCTAGCATTTTGAAAACTAGGGTCGCCTGTACTTTCATAAACATAGTCGCCTAAATGAATAAAAAAGTCGGCTTGCTCATCTAATAATTTTACATAAGGGTTGTAATAACGACCGATATAATCCTGACAACTGACAAATCCAAATTTAACACTGACATCTGCTGTCGACACTGGCGCGGTCTTAGTTTTAGCGGTTTTTGTTGCGTAATAAACCCCATTTTTCAAATATAAAAAACGGTAGTAGTACGTTATTGCGGGAGTTAAACGAATCACTTTCACTTTAACGCAATGGTCATGATTTGCATAAGCGGTTACTGTGCTATCTACTAACTTTTGTGCAAAGTCGGCAGTGTTAGCCACTTGTAAACGTAGATTAAAATCGCCTGTTGCAGATTCGGCTAATCGAGTCCATAACACCACGCTATTGGCTTTAGGGTCGCCTGATGCGAGCGATTGTGGAAAATAGCCAGTTGCAACTTGAACGGGAATTTCATCATCATTGTTATTACATCCCCCCAATTGACTGCTTAACATCATCGTTCCCGCACTGATAACCACGGTATGCAAAAACTGACGGCGACTATATCCTGACATGATAACCCCTTGCTGTTATATAGAAAAAATGTGTGATAACGAGCAATGGTAAATAACTTTTATGAATACTCTGTGTCAGTCCATACGCCAGACTTAAATACAAACAGTGGCAATTTACAGATTTGAAGCGAGAAACCCACTATAATATGAAATAAATTTACTAAAAGATAAAATTTTCAGGAAAAACAATGACACTACAAACTTTGCCCGCACCAATTCATAATGCTTACTGGTTATGTCCTAATGAAATTCTATTAGGGAGTTACTTAGCAGATGATGTAGAACCCTTAAAGCTAAAGATTAAGAATCTATTAAAAATGGGGGTGACTTATTACGCGAATATGACGGCAGAAGGGGAGTATGGACGAAAGCCCTATCATCTTTTATTGCAAGAAGAAGCAGAAAAGCAACATATTCAAGTGGTACATCAACGCTTTTCAATTACAGACTTTGATATTCCCGTTGTGGAAAGAATGAAACATATTTTAGATTGTATCGACGCAGCCTTAGCGGTTAAGCATAAAGTTTATATTCATTGCATGGCGGGATTAGGAAGAACGGGCACAGTCGCAGGATGTTACTTAGTGCGTCATGGTATGACAGGGGCGGAAGCCTTAGAAGAAATTAAGCGACGCAAACAATATTCTATCTTTGCACGCATGGAATCGCCTATTACGCTACAACAGAAACAGATGGTATTAGATTGGCAAATAGGCGCGTGAATTTGTGTGTAAAAAGCCCTAACTCAGTTTTAAGCGTTTTGCAATTTTGCTGAATAAACTGCTTTTTGTGGCGACTTCTTTGGAAACTGATGGCATTGTTGGTGCGGGTTGCACGGGATTAATTAATAACAATCCTGTGGCAAAGCACGCATTATAAAACCCCGCAACGGTATCCCAATCAATTTGAAAACGTTGCGCAATATCTTGCAAGCTCAAACTTTGCGATGTCATGATAGTGGTTAAAGTCATATGAATTGGTTGGAAATCTAAACGGGATAAATTTGGCCATGCCTTTAAACGAACAGGAACATCGCTTTTATGTGTGGGAATTAGTTGCCCTTGAGACCCATAAACTGCCGCACTCCACAATACACTGGTAAAAGGAATAATTAATTGTCCTTTTGCCAAAATTTCCACATCAGTTTCTGATAATTTTGTACTACTGGTTACAACCGCCTCGCCATGCGTCATTTTCCGCAAATTCTCACGAGATACAGAGGTCGCTACAATCCCCTTTTTAGGGTCTAAAAATAGCGGGGAATGAGGTGGACAGAAAACTTGCATACACTGTTGTTCTGTTTGTGCTTTTAACAACACGAAGAATAAATTATTTTCTAGGGCTTTTGCATCCTGCACAGGTGGCGCGACTATGACAATAGTATTGTTCTCCACGTTTTTTGTAACAGAGGCTGTAGAAGTGCTGACAGCTTGCGTTTGATTTGTAGGATGGGCAGGTGTTTTAGTAACTATTTTTAAATCATTGTATAAATCGTAAATGACATCGCGTAAAGTTTGCACACGAACAGGTTTACATAAGACAGGGTAACGATGTTCACTTAAAGCATTATTAGATAATAAAAGTAATCCACGCCCGCTACGCGCGTTAAATTGATTATAAAAAGCTCGCCCATCAGGATTATCTACATCAACAATAACGACCTGACCATCAATATTTTCTTTATTTAAAATATTTACTTGTAGATTATTATGTTTAGCTAGTAACCCTGTTGCTACTTTTAAAACAGCCTGATCGGTTACTCCCAAGTCAACATAAGAAATTGTCAAATTGGCTTCTTCTTCAGGCATTGTCGTTCCCTGCATCATTAGTTTTGTTAGCGGTATCATGTGGTTGTGTTATCTTCAAACACATTGCGGCTGCAAGTAAGCCCTAAAGGTTTTTACATATCTTGAATGATATCAGTACCTGCGGGGGGCGTGAAAATAAATAAATCCTCATCAACAGCAATGTTTTTCTGCATTTTACTGAAGTTAATCAAACTTTTCTGTCCTAAATTATCCAACAATTCGATTTGTTTTAAAGTGTTATTTTCTAATGTTAAATTAAGCCTTTCAAATTGTGGATTTTCCCCTTTAGGGCGGACTTCTAACACAATCATATCATTTGTTACGGATAAGCGTTTAACTGTAAAATTATCATTCACATTCGTTTCGCTAGTTAGCAATAATGCAGGGGTTTGTCCTAATGCTTTATCTAACGCTTTTACCGTGATTTGGTCTAAGTCTGCATCATAAATCCAAACCCGTTCCCCATCAGCAATAATCAATTGTTCATAGGGTTTTTGATAAACCCAGCGGAATTTGCCTGGACGCTGAATATACATTTCACCGATGGATTCTTGTAATAACTCACCATTCTCAGCATACAAAGTTTGTGTAAACTGTGCGTGTAACGTTTTAAAGTTTTGTAGGAAATTATCTAACGCTTCGTCTGCTTTTACGACTTGAGCAAATAAGCATAAAATCACAACCCAAACATAATTCATTTTCATGTGAAAAATACAACCTTTAAAAAACAATAAAAAATTGAAATTATAAGTTATTTTTACGAGTGTTAGATATAGTGGATTTTCCCAATAAGACCTAATGACTTTCAATTGAGAAAAGAAGCATAGCTCGAAAGTAGAGTAATGCAATATTTACACCATGCCTTAGATAATCCTATTGAGAAAGACTATTGACAGGAAACTAACACGCTCAAAACCCACTTAAGACTGAAAAAAGTCTAATTGACATATCGGATAATTTTCCGCTTTATCTTGTTTTATACAAGATGTTCGGAACAAAAAAGACTGACATAGAAAGAAATCACCTAAATAGCCAATGACTGCCCCGTTTTGTTATGTTATGTGCAAGCCTTCATTGACCCGCGACTTGACCCAATAAAGCATAGAGTGACGCATGACAGATATTACTGACACCCTACAACACAGCGTACAAACGGCATACGCCCAACAAACGCCACTCCAACTTGTTGGCGGAAAAAGTAAAGATTTTTATGGGCGTATAAGCACAGGACAGGTTTTAAACCTCTCTGCACATCAAGGAATTATCGACTATGAACCCAGCGAGTTAGTTGTTACGGCTCGAGCAGGTACGCCCTTAATTGACCTACAAAAAGCCCTTGCTGACCGTGGTCAATGGTTAGCCTTTGACCCGCCCGCTTTTAGCGAACAAGCAACTTTTGGCGGTACAATCGCCTGTGGTTTATCAGGCACAACACGCCCCTATTATGGCGCAATGCGCGACTTTGTTTTAGGGGTAAAATGCCTCAATGGAAAAGGTGATATTTTACACTTTGGCGGACAAGTCATGAAAAATGTTGCAGGCTATGACGTGTCGCGCTTAATGGTCGGCGCACTAGGAACACTGGGCGTACTCCTAGAAATATCCTGTAAAGTTATGCCCATTCCCCCTGAACAAACAACGCTTGTGTTTGATTGTGATTTAAACACCGCGCTTGAAAAGATGACCTACTGGGGCAATCAAACAGTTCCTTTATCAGGTAGTTGCTACATAGACGGGCGTTTATATCTCCGCCTTAGCGGTGTCAGTATTCAATCCGCCCGCCAAAAAATTGGCGGTGAAACATTCAATAATGCCGACCCATTTTGGACAGATTTACGCGAACAACGGCTTGCTTTTTTCCAAACTACAAGCCCCATTTGGCGACTGTCACTCCCGCCGACAAGCCCTGCGCTCACACTGGCAGGCGATACACTGATTGAATGGGGTGGCGGTTTACGTTGGTTGACTAATAGCCCTGCAAACGCTGAAACGATTCGCACCACCGTCGCCACACTTGGCGGACATGCCACATTATTCAAAAATGGCGACCGTACAAGCGACATATTTCACCCACTGCCAGCCCCCTTACTGATATTACACCAACGTTTAAAACAACAGTTTGACCCTAAAGGTATTTTAAACCCGCAACGCATGGCACAAGCGTGGTAAAAACCGACTTATTTTTACTCTGTTTCTCGCGGTTACTTCTGACATTATGCAAACTAATTTAATCCCTGCTATTCAGCAAACCCCGCAAGGGCAAGAAGCTGATACCATTTTAAGAACCTGTGTACACTGCGGATTCTGTACTGCTGTCTGCCCCACTTACCAACTACTAGGCAATGAACTAGACAGCCCACGCGGGCGCATTTACCTCATAAAATCTTTTTTAGAAGGCAACCCCGCTACCGAAGAAACCCAGCAACATTTAGATTTATGCCTAACCTGTCGTGCCTGTGAAGCTGCCTGTCCTTCAGGGGTTAAATACGGACACCTGATTGATATTGGAAGATATTTATTACAAGACACCGTTCCCCGTTCCCGCTTTGACCGTTTTAAACGTTGGAGTGTGCGCCAAGTTCTGACCAATCCAACCTTATTTAATCCTTTATTACGTTTAGGGCAAACCCTGCGCCCCATCTTACCTGCCAGCATTAAAAACCACATTCCCCCCAAAGCTCGCGCAGAACCTTATCAACCCAATCCCCATCCACGTATCATGCTCGTGCTAAATGGCTGTGTACAACCTGCCCTTGCGCCAAAAACCAACGCAGACGCGATGAAAGTCCTCAATAAATTAGGTATTCGCCTCGTCAGTGCACCCCAAGCGGGCTGTTGTGGTGCTGTTGATTACCACCTCTCCGCCCATGAACAAGGACTCGCACGGATGCGCCAAAATATCGACGCATGGTGGAACTATATTGAACAAGGTGCAGAAGCGATTGTGATTACTGCGAGCGGTTGCGGAAATATGGTCAAAGAATACGCCTACTACCTCAAAGATGACCCAAACTATGCCAGCAAAGCCGAAAAAATTTCCGCTCTCTGCCGTGATTTAACCGAAATTATTTACCAAGAAGGTGTCGACAAACTCAAACCCGCACCCGATGCCCCGCCCAGTACCGAACTGGTTGCGGTTCACGTTCCCTGCTCACTTCAACATGCTCAACGCCAACCATTTATATTACCCAATATGCTAAAAAAATTAGGGTTTAAGCTGACTGTTGTCCCTGATGGGCATTTATGCTGTGGTTCTGCGGGTACTTATTCCCTCTTTAACAAAACTGTCTCCAATCAACTGCTAGATAACAAAATCACTGCATTAAAATCAGGACAACCCAGCGTTATCGTTACGGCAAATATTGGCTGTCAAACTCATCTACAAAGTAAAAGCGATATTCCTGTTAAACATTGGATTGAACTGGTTGCTGACCGTATTTAATGCTTTACTTGGTAGTAGTGCTAAACAAATTGGGTTTTAAATGCGTAAAACCTGATTCAGACAAAAGGGTTAAAATGAACCACTAAAACCCGACTTGTTTAGCACTACCCAATTTCATACTAGAAATAATGTGACTACTACCCCGCCGAGCCGTCCACAACACCCTTCATTTTTTTAACTTTTCACCCTGCCAATAGCTGAAACTATTGGACTCCTGCAACCAATTTAAGGAGTTTTACGCATGGCTCAATCTGCGCATATCCGTTCTTATTATGCGGCAAGCATTAATTTACCTTTAGCATTTTCCTCATTACAAACAGATGTTGATTGCGATGTCTGCATTATTGGCGGTGGTATTACGGGCTGTTCTGCTGCCTTAGAATTAGCCGAGCGTGGTTATCGTGTAGTGTTATTAGAAGGGCAACAAATTGGCTGGGGTGCGTCAGGACGTAGCGGCGGGCAAATTTTACAAGGTTTTGCTTGTGGACAAACGAAATTACAACGATTAGTAGGCAAAGAAACGGCGTTTCAATTATGGCAGTTTTCACTAGATGCCATTAATTTATTAAAACAACGCATTACTCAACACCAAATTCAATGCGACTTTCAACAAGGCATAGCAGAAGTTGCTGTAAAACCACGACAATATCATGACTTAAAAGTGGTGGCACAGGAGATGCAGACCGATTACCAGTATTCCAGCGTGCATTTTATGGAGCGTGAAGAACTTTGTTCCGTGTTAGCGACATCTCGCTATTTAGGCGGGATTTATGATGCAAATGGCGGACATATACACCCATTAAATTATACCTTAGGACTGGCGAAAGCCGCGCAACTGGCAGGTGCACACCTATTTGAGCAGTCTTTAGTTACAGGAATTACGCAGGGAAATCAGCCGATTGTTCATACCGCACAAGGGCAAGTTCGTTGTCAACACTTAATTTTGAGCGGTAATGCTTATTTACGCCATGTTATGCCGAGCATTGAGGCAATGGTCATGCCTGTTGGTACATATATTTTAGCAACTGAACCATTTGCAGAAGCGTCGCAATTAATCCGTAACAATATGGCGGTTGCCGATGTTAATTTTGTCTTAGATTACTTTCGTTTATCTGCGGATAATCGCTTGCTTTTTGGGGGACAAGTCAGCTATTCCACGATAGACCCGTTTAATTTAGAAGGGATTATGCGTCGGCATATGCTACGGGTTTTTCCACAATTGCACGCGGTTAAAACAGAATTTGTATGGGGCGGACATGTCGCAATTACGATTAACCGCGCCCCACATTTTGGACGAATTGGGAAAAACATTTATTTTGCCCATGGTTACTCAGGGCACGGCTTGGCAGTGGCAGGATTAGCAGGGCAGTTAATGGCGGAGGCAGTAGCAGGAACAGCGGAAAAATTCGATGTGTTTGGCAAAATTCCTCATTATCCCTTTATGGGCGGGCGTTGGCTACGAACACCCTTATTAGTTTTAGGAACAACTTATTATAAAATAAAAGATTATCTTGCTTAGGTGCAGTCAATGCACACCTTTATTTGCATTGAACCTACGTTATCATCCGTTGAATAGGTTAAGGTCATGCTTAAAAAACTCGTTTTCTCTTGGTTATTATGCTTGCCTGTATTGGCTTATAGCGCAAGCCCCCGCGAAGCGCATCAAGCCCTTTATCAAGAAGGGCGTACAGCCGAGTTAGCGGGCGATACAGAAACGGCATTAGCACGTTATCAACAAGCCTTAAACCTCAGTCGTGCCGATTGGGCGGAAGATAGCGCGTCGCTATTGCAAAGTATGGGCGATGTGTATAAGGCAAAAGCGCGTTATGCAGAGGCAGAAGCCGCTTATGCAGAATCGTTGGCAATTCGGGAAAAAGTCTTAGGCGCGGAACATGGCGCGGTAGCGGTGAGCTTGAACAATTTGGCAGGGGTTTATTATGAATTTGGTCGTTACACAGAGGCTGAAGCCTTATATAAACGCGCCTTAGCCATTGATGAGAAAGATGCGGGCGTGGACAGCGCGAAAGTGGCGATTCGCTTAAATAATTTAGCCGAGTTATACCGCAATTTAGGCAATTTTGCAGATGCCGAACTTTTATTACAACGGGCGTTAAAGATAGATAAAAGTGTGTCAGGCGAAAATAGCCCACGGGTTGCCATTCGTCTCAATAATTTAGCGGAGTTGTATCGACAAAAAGGGGATTATGCACAAGCAGAAACGTTGCTGTTATCTGCCTTAAAAATTGATGAAAAAGCCGTGCAGGCGAAAGAATTAGCCCCTGTAAATTTAGGGATTCGTTACAACAATTTAGGACAGTTATACCGCACGATTGGCGACTATCAACGGGCAAAGCCTTTGTATGAAAAAGCCTTAGCTATTTGGGAAAAAAGTTTAGGCAAAGAACATCCGATTGTGGGCGCAGGACTAAATAATTTAGGCTGGTTAGCTTATAACTTAAAAGATTATGCACAGTCTGAACAATTGTTAAAACGAGCCTTAGCCATTGCGCAGAAAGTTTATAAAACTGAACATCCTGATATTGCAAGAAATTTAAACAATTTAGGTTTGTTATATGCGACACAAGGTCAATATACACAAGCGGCTGATTATTATGCGCAAGCCTTCATAATTTGGGAAAAAGTTTATGGAAAAGACCACGCCAATGTTGCCATCACCTTAACCAATCAAGCTAAAATTTCCCTAGCACAACAAGATTTTAATAGCGCAGAAAATAAATTACAGCGTGCGCTCGGTATCGCTTTTGGCAGTGAACAACCTTTGTTATTGTGGAAAGTATTGGACACATTAAGCCGTGTTTATAATGCGGAAAAACAATTCGATAGCGCGATTTTTGTCGGTAAACAAGCCGTAAATACCTTGCAAACCTTACGGGTTAATTTGGCAAAAATGGACAAAGAACTACAGCGGAGTTTTTTAACCGATAAAGAAGATGTTTATCGCCATTTAGCTGATTTGCTAACTAATCAAGGACGTTTATCCGAAGCACAACAAGTGTTGATGATGTTGAAAGAAGAAGAATATTTTGATTTTATTCGTCGTGATAGCAATGTTACGGATGTCCGTCGTTTGCAGGCAAATTACAGCGAAGCAGAGCAACCTTGGGTAACACGTGGCAATGAATTAAATCAACAAATTAGCAATATTGCTGAATCCATCCGCACGTTACGGCAAAAATTACAGTTAAGCCCTGAAGAACAAAAACGTTTAGTGGCGTTACAACAAGAATCTGATGAAAAATTTCTCGAATTAGAGCAGTATTTATCCGAAGTTAAACAAAGCTTTGCCCGCCAAGAACAACGTCGCCAACAAGCAGGAGAACGCGCGGAAGCAAGCACTGTTTGCGCAGGACAAAATGATTTCCCACAAAATCAAAAAGCCTTAGACAGTTTAGTAGCGTTACAGAAAACGTTACGGGAACTCAGTCAAGATGCTGTATTAATTAATTATTTAATCACTCGTGATAAATTGCGAATGATTTTAACGACAGCGAATGAACAGCTTTGTCGTGATGCCCCGATTAGCGACGCGGCGTTGAACGACACTATTTTAAAATTTCGTACCGCTTTGCAAGATGTGCGTCGCCCGCCCTTAAAATTAGCGAATGATTTGTATCACGTGCTGATTGAACCTGTTGCTGATGACCTGCAACGGGTAGGCGCAAAAACGTTGATGTTGTCCTTAGATGGACGTTTACGCTATATCCCTTTTTCTGCTTTATATGATGGGCAAGAATATCTTGCTGAAAAATACGCAATTTCTCTGCTCATAGAAGTTGGGCGCGATAAAATCACCATTCAGCCTCATAGTGAATGGAGTTTAGCGGGTTTAGGTTTAACAAAAGCCGTTCGCAACTTTAACCCTTTGCCTGCCGTAGAGAAAGAGCTAGAAACTATCGTAAAACAAAAATCGGGCGAAAGTGGCATCTTGCCTGGTATTATTCGCTTAAATGATAAATTTACCCCGCAAACCTTGCGCGAAGTGTTACACAAAACAACGTATCCCGTTTTACACATCGCCAGTCATTTCGTGTTTAAAACAGGCACAGACCAAGATTCGTTTTTACTCATGGGCGATGGGAGTGAGTTGACCTTAGCTGATATTCGTAACAGTTATCGATTTGATAATATTGATTTACTCACTTTATCCGCTTGTGAAACGGCGGTCGGCGATTTTAGCAACGGGCGAGAAGTAGAAGGCTTTGCCGCACTGGCACAACGTCAAGGGGCAAAAAGCGTCATTGCAACTTTATGGCCTGTGGATGATGAAAGTACAGGCGCATTTATGCAATTTTTGTATAAAATTCATACTGAAAATAAAGGGATGACGAAAGGTGCAGCATTACAAGCGACACAACAAGCGTTTATCAATGCGCGCAAAATAGGGCAGGTGAATAAATACCCAACTTATTATGAACATCCTTATTATTGGGCGCCATTCATTATGATGGGTAACTGGCTATAAGGTCTTATGATGGCTAATACGGAAATATCCTTATTGTATTAGCCAATTTAATTATTTTCATGTGTTAAATTAAACTTATTTAATACATTCTCGTTCATTTTTGCCATACTTTCCTTGAAGGGATAATAATTATCTAAATCTCTCGATATCTGAGTCTTTACGTCACAAGCTAGGTTTTACCTATTCATAAAACCAAAAGAGGAAAGGAAAAAATGAGTCATTTATACACGATTAAGTCTATATCGAACCTGCAATCAAACCCGCTATTAAAACACTTTAGCGTTGATAAACTACAAGTTTTACAAGACCAATTCGCAACTAAAACAGGGGTTGCTTCACTGATTATCCATCCTGATGGCTTACCCATTACCAAACCAAGCAACTTCTCCCGTTTATGCCAACTGATTCGCAGTACAGAAAGAGGCAATGCTAATTGCATGAAATCAGATGCCATGATTGGGAAATCAGATTCACATGGCCCAATTATCCAACCTTGTTTAAGTGGTGGATTATGGGATTCGGGCGCGAGCATTTACCATCAGAATAGCCATGTTGCAAGCTGGTTAATTGGGCAAGTCTTTAATGAAGCGCAAGTGCAAAAGCTCGATAAAATGATGCTCTACGGGCACACCATTGGGGCAAATATGGAAGAGTTTAGCTACGCTATCTCTTTTGCAACGGTAATGAGTCAGCACAAATTTACCTGTCTAAGCAATATTCTCTTTGTGTTTAACAAACAGCTTTCTGCCTTTATTTCTGGGGATGGCGAGCAATCACTGGCGGAAAATCGCCAACAACTCGCCAGTCTTATTGAACAACATACTACTTTTTCACCCCTTTATGAGGTTTGGGAACAAATGCACCGTTTTTATGAACAAAGTCGAGTATTGCGTCAAATTGCTTAATAACTAAAATGAATTTGTTACCACTGCCTGCCGAATTCATACCGATGTTAAACACGCTTTAACAGGTGCAAAAGAACGGCGATGAATAGGGCTAACCCCATGTTGTTGTAAAGCTAATAGATGTGCTTTTGTGGGGTAGCCTTTATGTTGCGCCAGTCCATACAACGGATATTGTTTATCTAATTCCACCATCTCCTGATCACGCACCACTTTTGCCAAAATAGACGCGGCACTGATAGCGGGCACAGTTTTATCTCCCTGCACAATGGCTTGTGTTGGATAAGGCAGAATTGGGCATTTATTGCCATCCACTAAAACTAATTGAGGTGTTACCCCTAACTGTGCAACCGCACGTTGCATTGCTAATAAACTCGCTTGCAAAATATTAATGGCATCAATTTCTTCCACCTCAGCACGTCCTAATGCCCATGCTAATGCCTGTTCTCGAATCTCATCTGCTAAGATTAACCGACGCTTTTCACTCAATACTTTAGAATCTGCTAGACCAATAATCGGCTTTTCAGGATTTAAAATAACTGCTGCTGCAACAACCGCTCCCGCTAAAGGACCACGTCCAACTTCATCTACCCCTGCTACCAACTCTGAAATTTGCATATTCAACATAAAAATCATCCAATTATAAATAAAAATCCATGAAAAATAGAAAAAACGCGATTTTAACCTGAGATTCCCCTAAAATACACAACCTTTTAAGAATAATCCCTGCTATCTAAGCGAATTAATGCTAAATTAGCACATTTTAATTACCCAATATTCCAATGAAATCATCATCGATGCGTTGGTGACAAACAGGAAACCTCAATGGAACAGAAAAACAGCTATATTTATGAAGAACTATTGCAATGTGCGCGTGGCGAAATGTTTGGAGCGGGCAATGCTCAACTACCCTTGCCACCAATGCTCATGTTTGATCGAATAGTCACCATTACTGAGGATGGCGGTTTATTTGGTAAAGGAAATATTGTTGCTGAATTAGATATAGAACCCCATTTATGGTTTTTTGACTGCCATTTTATTGGCGACCCTGTGATGCCTGGTTGCTTAGGATTAGATGCGATGTGGCAATTAATTGGTTTCTACTTAGGCTGGTTAGGTGGACCTGGACGGGGACGCGCTTTAGGATCAGGGGAAGTAAAATTTACAGGGCAAGTCACCCCAAAAAATAAATTGGTGACCTATCGAATCGATATTAAGCGCACCATCATGCGTAAATTAGTCATGGGTATTGGTGATGCGGTGATGTTGGTGGATGGCAAAGAAATCTATAACGCGAAAGATTTACGTGTCGGTTTATTTACCTCTACCGATAGTTTCTAAGATAAAAGGAGAATTATAGTGAGACGTGTTGTGGTGACAGGGCTGGGAATTGTTTGCAGTATCGGCAACAATAAACAGGAAGTACTCACCTCCCTGCGTGAAGGACGCTCAGGTATTAGCTTTTCTCAAGAATATGCCGATCTTGGTTTTCGTTCCCATGTTCATGGCGCGATCAAGTTAGACCTAGATGCAAACATTGATAGAAAAATAAAAAGATTTATGGGCGATGCAGCCGCTTTTAATTATATCGCCATGCAAGAAGCGATAGCGGACGCGGGCTTAAGTGAGGCGGATGTCTCCAACGAACGCACGGGCATTATTACAGGTTCTGGTGGTGCATCTCCTGCTAACCAAGTATTAGCAACGGATTTACTGCGTAGTAAAGGCGTGCGTAAAGTCGGTCCTTATATGGTCACACGGACGATGGCAAATACGACATCAGCGTGTTTAGCAACACCCTTTAAAATCAAAGGGGTGAATTATTCCATCAGCTCCGCTTGTGCAACCAGTGCGCACTGTATTGGCAATGGGACTGAACTCATACAGTTAGGAAAACAAGATATTGTTTTTGCTGGTGGAGGGGAAGAAGTCCATTGGAGTTTAACCCTCCTGTTTGATGCAATGGGCGCGTTATCCTCCAAATATAACGACACACCAGAAACCGCTTCCCGCCCTTATGATGCAAGCCGCGACGGCTTTGTCGCTTCAGGTGGTGGTGGGATTGTCGTTTTAGAAGAGTTAAATCATGCCTTAGCCCGTGGTGCAAAAATTTACGGCGAAGTCGTCGGCTATGGCGCAACTTCCGACGGTTATGATATGGTGCAACCTTCAGGCGAAGGCGCGATTCGCTGTATGCGTCAAGCACTTGCAACCACACAAGGGAAAATTGACTATATCAACGCACATGGGACAAGCACACCCGTTGGCGACATCCGCGAATTAGAAGCGATTAAAGGCGTATTCGCAAATGACATTCCGCCCGTTAGCTCCACAAAATCTTTAACAGGTCATGCATTAGGCGCGGCAGGTGTGAATGAAGCAATTTATAGCTTAATCATGATGGAGCATAACTTCATCAGTGCATCAGCAAATATCACTGAGTTAGACGAAGGTGCAGCAGGTGTGCCGATTGTGCGCGAATACCGCGACGCAACGTTAAATACAGTGATGTCTAATAGCTTTGGGTTTGGCGGTACTAATGCAACGCTAGTATTCCAACGTTATCAAGGTTAAGAACCCAATTTTAGGGCTGGCAATTCTGTGAGGACTGCCAGCCCTTTCTTTTTTATCAACAGGTATAGTAAACGTAACCTGAGTACGGCGAGTTTCTTTTAAAAAGACAACAGTTTGAATGTTGTAGGGTGGAATAGCGAAGCGTATTCCACCTTGAAATTCTGCAAAAACTGAGCAAAAACAGATTATATAGTAACCATATCATAAAGTGATTTAAATCTAGGACTGGCAGTCCTGTGAGGACTGCCAGTCCTTCATGTCGTTTTATAATACGTTTGCTATAAATCGTATGGTGGAATACGCTTTGTTATTCCACCCTACATTTTTTAGTTGAAAAATTCTAAAAGGTTTTCGCCACTCGCCGAACTAGCGTTAAATTTAGGACTGCCAGTCATCGGCATCGTTTTATAGTACGTTTACTATATTAAACCGCTTGCCCTTCCAAAATTGCCAAGCCTTTTAAATAAGCCTCGCTGAACTCTTTTAAACCATGAGAACCGCCATTAATAGCACGGCGTGCGCTTTTTAAATCATTATTTTCTAATGCCCGTCGAATGCGGGTTTCTTTGTCTAGGATAAAACGGGCGAGTAATTCAGCCGCTATCATGGGGTCATTAGCGAGGTCTGGATTATCAATCAATGCTGTTTCTAACTTTAGAATATCGCCATATTTCTGATAATTTGCCCGTCCTGTCAGTTGAATAAAGCCACGACCTTTAAAGCGTTCACCATCGGGCGCACCTTGGTTGCCTAAATCAGCACGGTTGTCGTAAAGGTCAAACGGGCGACCATTTGGAGACGTATTATATTTAGATTTATATTCGCTAATGGGTTCAAAGCGTACAGATTCAGCGCGAATAGTAGCGATGGCGAGTAAGACTAATTTTTTATCTGTCAGTCCTATCGTTTGAAATGCCGATAAGATAGTCATGAGATATTTTTCTATGTTACGGCGGGAAACACTGGGAAAGAGCGTGGCAACAAATTCTATTGTGAATGGGGTTAATGCTTCAGAAAGAACGGGATTAACTGGGACATCTGGCGTTTTTATTGCGTTTTCTGTGTTGACTGAAGACGAGGGAGGAATTTCCGTCGCTGATGTTGTTGGCGCAGATGCAGGGCTTGTATTATTGATATCTAGGTTAAACCCCATTTCTTGCAGTTTTTTTAAATTATCGTTGGTTTCTGACATGATATGCAGGGCTCTTTTAAGGGTGTTTAAGTAGCAGACAGTTGCTTATTTATCATCAGATAACTCATCAATAGGCTGTTTACGGTTTTGATGATGTTCCGCTTCTAACAATGCTAATCGTTGCGCTAAACGACGCATTTTGCGTTCTAGTTGCGACTGATGTAAATCAATGCTTAATACTTTGATTAATATCATACTCATCCCTAAAACAAATAGTAGGGTCGGCGGGTAATTAATGCCGAGTTTGAGCGCGAAATAGTCGATAATTTTTGGAAAAACGCCCAGTAGCACGACAAAAAATGCAGTGCATAGCCACCAAAAAGCATGTCGACCATGTAAACGGTCTCGGCGAATTAGCCAGAGAATCGTTGTTGCAAGTCCAAATCCTAAAATTGCAGAAGTCACTTGGTAGGTCATTTAAAAATAAGGGGGTTAAATGGTTTAAGTTGCCTGATTTTAATGCGCTTTGAGCGTGCAAGGCAAAGAATAAGCGTGTAAATCATGTAATGAGTGACTGCCCACCATGAGCTGAATATCCGTGAATGCCCATTGCGACGGGGTTGCATGGAAATCGGCACTTCTTCAATGATTAAATTGTTTTGAGAAAGGAGCATTAAAACCCCCATATCTTGATAATCAAGAAGCGTTGCTTCACTAGAGGCAAGAATATTAATGGCTTTTTGATTATACCCCCTAAGCCCTGACGTTAAATCTTCTAATGTTACGCCTGAAAGCCAGCGAAACAGTGACCATGCAAAACGGCGGGCAAAACTACCTCGTTGGGGGTGTGCACCGATAACAACATCACAGTTAGCAGGAGCTAGTGCTGCAAGGAGAATGGGAATTGAGTCGGGTTCATGTTGTCCGTCTGCATCCATCGTAATGGCAACCGCATAACCTTGTTGCCATGCGTAGCGTAATCCTGTTTGTGTTGCGCCCCATGCGCCAAGTGAATAAGCCAATGGAATAACATAAGCTCCCGCTTGTCGAGCAATGCTAGCTGTTTCATCTTGGCTGGCATCATCAATAACGATGATTTGACCTGAAAAACAACGTTTAATCCCTCGTATAACAGCACCAACACTGTCGGCTTCGTTTTTTGCAGGGATAAGAATAGCAATATTTTTATGTAACTCAGAATCTTGCATTATGTTGTACGTGAGAAAAAGATTTTTATCTTATCATATTGATATGTACTTACTGATGATTGTGGTGGGTCATTGGACGGTTTTATAGTTATTATCTCTTATTTTGCGCGAATTTTTATGAAAAAATTATCAAGTTTATCTATTGTGTTGTGGTGTTGTAGCTTGGCAGCTTGTGGGCAGAAAGGAGATTTAGTGCGTCCTGTGCCTGAAGAAGTACAAGCGATGTCTGCAACAGCGAAGAAAACACCTGAACCGCCCGTAACTCCTAAGACCAATGAATGAGATTGAAATAAATGGATTGTTTTCAGTATAAAAATGGCGTGTTACACGCTGAAGATGTCAATTTAGTCGACATAGCGCAACAATATGGCACGCCGTGCTATGTGTATTCCCGAACAGCAATAGAGCAACAATGGCATTTATTTAATAATGCATTGGCGAATTACCCGCATTTAATTTGCTATGCCGTGAAAGCAAATTCCAGTCTTGCTATTTTAAATGTCCTTGCTCAATTAGGTGCAGGGTTTGATATTGTCTCAGGTGGCGAGCTAGAGCGCGTATTACAAGCAGGCGGACAGGCAAATAAGATTGTCTTTTCAGGCGTTGGTAAAACTGTTGCAGAAATACGACGCGCTTTAGAAGTCGGCATTTTTTGTTTCAATGTCGAATCAGAAGCAGAACTATTGCGCATAAATGAGATTGCGGGACAAATTGGCAAGCGTGCGCCTATATCGTTGCGCGTTAATCCTGATGTAGATGCGCAAACACATCCTTATATCTCAACAGGGATGAAGCAAAATAAATTCGGTATTGATATTACTCTCGCGCCACAAGTCTATGCCATGGCAGCACAATTGCCACATATTGATATTACAGGGGTTGACTGTCATATCGGTTCGCAATTAACCACGATTACACCCTTTATCGATGCCGCACAACGGGTGATGCAATTGGTAGAAGGTTTAAAACAGCAAGGAATCACGTTAAAGCATATCGATTTTGGAGGAGGATTAGGGGTTCAATACAACGCAGAAACCCCGCCAAGTGTCGCAGATTATGCACAAGCCTTGCAAAGTGTTGTAGGAAATAGTCCTTATCAATTGGTTTTTGAACCGGGACGAGTGATTGTAGCGAATGCAGGCGTATTAGTGACAAAGGTTGAATATTTAAAGCAAACGCCTGACAAACATTTTGCCATTATCGATGCTGCGATGAACGACTTAATTCGCCCTGCGTTATATAGCGCGTGGCAAGCAGTCAGCCCCATCGCACCACATCAACAAGGAACGTTACAAACCTATGATATTGTCGGTCCTATTTGTGAAACAGGCGATTTTTTAGCAAAAGACCGTGAATTGATTCTACAAGCAGGGGATTTATTAGCGATTCGTTCCGCAGGAGCTTATGGTTTTGCAATGAGTTCTAACTATAACACTCGCCCACGGGTTGCGGAGATTATGGTATATGGTAGAGAAAGTCGAATTATTCGTCAGCGGGAGATGTTAGCCGATTTGTGGGCATTAGAAAGCGTTTGGGCGTATTAAAAAATTATCTGAATCAGGATTAGCAGGATTTAAAACCCGCAAACCAAAAAGTCAGGTGAATGACGCTTTTTAATCCTGCTAATCCTGAAAATCCTGTGAATCCTGATTCAGACAAATGCTTGTCTTTTTAACAGAAACTCGCCGAACTCGGGTTACGTTATGGAATCGGCACAGATTCTAATAAGTGTTGTACCAAACTTTGTATATTGTGTTCTTCTGCCGCGCCCATCAGGCGATGACCAACGACACCCGCAATAATCGCTTGTACATCATCAGGCAGTACATAGTCACGCCCGTGTATCAATGCCCATGCTTGCGCGCTGTGTATTAGGGATAAGCCTGCGCGGGGAGATAAGCCAAGACGGTAGCGAGTAGATTGGCGGGTAAATTCTAAAATGGCTTGTACGTAGTCAATCAGTGCGTCAGAGACGTGTACTTGTGGGACAGCCGATTGTAATTCAAGAATTTCTGCAAGGTTAATCGCGGCTTGTAAATCGTCAATCATTTCGCGACGGTCGCGCCCTTTGAGTAACGCCCGCTCGGTTTCTTTATTAGGATAGCCTAGTTCTAAACGCATCATAAATCGGTCAAGCTGGGATTCTGGTAGTGGGAATGTACCGATTTGGTGGAGTGGGTTTTGTGTGGCAAGTACAAAAAACGGCTTAGGTAGCGGGTGGGTTTGTCCTTCTATGGTAACTTGGTGTTCTTCCATCGCTTCTAATAAAGCACTTTGGGTTTTCGGTGTTGCACGGTTGACTTCGTCAGCAAGTACCATTTGCGCGAAAATGGGTCCAATATGAAATTGAAATTGTTCAGATTCTTTGTTGTAGATGGAAACGCCAATGATATCAGCGGGGAGTAAATCGCTGGTGAATTGAATCCGTTGGAAACTTAAGCCTAAAGTTTTTGCTAATACATGCGCTAGTGTTGTTTTTCCAACACCAGGCACATCTTCTAATAGGACGTGTCCTCTTGCGAGTAAACAGGTTAGCACTAAACGAATTTGTTGTTCTTTACCTAGAATCACTTGTGTAATTTGTTGTATGACTTGGTTGATTAAGGTTTGATAATGTGTGACTGGTAAATGTGTTGTCGGTTGTGTTGCTGTCATAAGTTGAAACTCGGTTGTTTTATTGAAAGAAACAATCTGTTTAGTGCCAAAAAATTAAGATGGCAAAATCGTAAGGTGTATTTCGCTTAAATAAGAGCCATTTTTAAAAATAAAAAGGTTGTCATCGAAGAAACATGATGGCTTATCTATCAGGAATGCAATCTATAAAAAAACAGTGTTAAATTAGCTATGATAAGTATTATATGACCGTGCTTATTTGTCTTTCTTCGTGTATTCGTTTTAGTCTAAATAGTTAAATGGGAAAGATTTTTAAGTAAGTTGGTATAACGCTTGCTTTTTATAGATATACTTAAACTGATACAAGGATAAATATCTCTCATACGTAGTCCGTGCAGAGGTAAATAACATGAACACTTTCACTCATAGATGGTTATATTCAACTGTTTTCGCGGTTCTTAGTTGCAGTGCTAGTATGGTGATGGCGGATAGCAAGTGGGATCGCTTTGATACGGGTGCAGGGAGTGAACAAAAACCCCCGCAAGCGGAGCAATCTTCTCCACCAAGTCAGCGTGGGCAAGGTGCTATCGTGAATTCTAATAAGTGGGATAACTATGATCGTGGACGGAGTGATAATCCACCGCCTGCCCGTCAAGATTGGAATAATCGTTATGATGAGCGCGACAAAGACCGTAACCGCGACTGGCATCATCGTGATGATTGGAATAATGAGAATGATAACAGCAGAATGCGCCGTTATTATCCTGATTATGAAAACCGTAACCGCGATTATAATCAAAACTATAACAGTAGTGATAATCGGATAACCTGTAGTTCTTTCAATGGGGCTTACACGTATTGCAATGCAGATGTGCGTGGTAAAGTACAACTTTATCGCCAACTGAGCAATGCAAACTGTCGCTATAATGACTCATGGGGATATGATAGCGGTGGTATTTGGGTTAATGATGGCTGTCGCGCTGAGTTTTCGATTGAAAACAATAATAACAATCGTAACCGTGATCGGAATAGTGGCAATAATTCGACACAAAGTGTTATTTGTAGTTCACAAGATAACAATTACACATTTTGTGAAATGAATACCCGTCGTGGGGTTAAGTTGTACCGTCAATTGAGTAATGCAACTTGTAAGTTCGGCGAAACGTGGGGCTATGACAAGCGAGGTATTTGGGTGGATGCTGGATGTCGCGGGGAGTTTGTAACCTCTAATCGTTAATACGCGAATAGCCTTAAAATAAAAACTGCCAGCCCTTCAAGGACTGGCAGTTTTAAATTTAGAACCGCCAACTAACCCCCATTTCTACTTCATACTCATGTAATTGAATACTGCCTGTCTGTTCACCTGTATTGGGGTTTGTCCCGTTGACTTTCTCTTCAGGGGCATACATAAACGCCATATTAATCTCCATATTTTTATCCCACTGATAGCTAAAGCCCGCAGTGACATGTTTACGCACAGTTGCGGGGGCAAGAATGTTAAATAATGCCTGTGTTGCGGGAATTACTTCGCTAGCGTGGCTATATCCTGCACGTAATGTCCATTGAGGGTTATATACCCACTGCACCCCGAATTTAATAACATCCGTATCTTTCCAGCCAAAACCTAAGCCGTCATCTGTACCTAATAAGGTTTCTCCCGCCATAAAAATTAAATCAGAGGCATTGCCGACCGTTGCGACTTCTGAATAATTAATACGTTGCCAATCTAATAATAAGGTTATCTCAGGCGTAGCTTTAAACGCAGTGCCGATGGTAAACGTGCTGGGGGTATCAAAATCGCCCTGTTCTGCAAATAAGCCTTTATAATCATCAAGTGCTGTCATATATAAACGGCTTTGATAGGAAGCACCAAGTGACCATTGTTCATTCAGTGTCCCAAGCCAACCAATCCGAAAACCGCCACCATACGAATAATCATGCCCATTATTTGTTAAGGCTTCAGGCGCGCTGGAAAACGGCGCAAATGGCTCTAACCCATAGGCTTTAAACCATTGCATAGCAACAATAGGCATAACGCCTACCGTGTTTTGTGCATTCACGCGATAAGCGTAAGGAATTCCCATAAATAATTGTGCGAAATCGACCCCAGTCGGCGAGCTAGCTTGTCCATAAGGATTATTAAACGCGGCATAAACCGCCGTTGGATATTCAGTATTCATTCCGCCGTTACCACTGATAGCAACACCGATACTACTGTATTCATTTAAAACTTTATTGTATGCAAAATAAGGGATTGGAAAATAATCTTTATCACTTTTATACATTCCTGCTTCAATCTGTGCAAACCCCACAGAACCATTATCATCAGCGGTATAACTGCGACGTGGTGAAAAAATGGATAACCCAGCGTCTAAACGATTACCCACATCTAACATTAACGCGGGATTCGTTCCTGCACTTAAACCTTCTAACGGTAAGGCAACGCCACTGCCTGCTAATGCTTTACTTTTAGTACCAAATCCATGCGCCATATAGCCATTCGTTGCCCATAATGTACTGGTTTGCATGGCACAGACTACCCCGACAACACCTGCAACTATTTTTAATTTCACGGTTTTGCTCCTCAAACTTTAATATTTTTTAGAACCCTATACCTGCATGACATTTCTCACTCGTAAAAATCATGTAAACAATCAACATTCACGCTACGCATTAAATACCATCAGTTGTTAAATTGATACTATGTGCTTCAAAGAAATTTTTATAAAAATCTGAATACTGTTATGACATAACAACACATCTTATCCACAATGATAAATCCTGTTTTTCTCTGCGTTTCAAGGTATGATGCACCTCGATAATGAAAACATACGATTAACCCCTGTTAATTAATTATTTTCAATAAAGACAAAGTAATAACCTGATAATATTTAAAATAATGCGTATTAACAAACACTTTTTAAGCAATTTTTATTCATCATAAACACATGCAAGCACACGAATTTGAACAACGATTAGCCCACGTTTTAGAAAAAGCAAAACATTACGGCGCAAGTAGCGCAGAAGCCAGTTTACGCCTCACTCATGGGCAAACAGTCACTGTCCGTCAGCAAAACGTTGACACAATAGAACATCATCAAGGCAAAAGCTTTGCGATTAGCGTCTATATGGGGCAACAAAAAGGCTCTGCGGGTAGTAACGATTTGAGTGAAACCGCAATAGAAGAAACGATTCAAGCCGCTTGTGATATTGCCCGCCATACGCAAGGCGATGAATATATTGGTCTTGCTGATGCTAATTTAATGGCAACACAGATTCTTGATTTAGATTTGTATCACCCATGGACAATCAGCACAGAAGAAGCCATAGAACTGGCAAAACGCATGGAACATGCCGCTTGTGCTGTTGATACGCGCATCAAATCCAGTGCCGATAGTCGAATCAGTAAAAACGCGGTCATTCGCTATTATGGCAACACACATGGATTTATTGGCGGTTGGCAAAGTACCCGCCACTCGCTCAATTGTCGTGCTATCGCACAAGAATCCCCCACAGGACAAATGCAACGCGACTCATGGTACACCGCCAGCCGTGACCCACAATTATTAGACGTAGCGGAAAATGTAGGCAGAATTGCCGCTGAACGTGCGTTACGCTATTTAAATCCCCGCTCTTTACCCACACAACAAGCCCCGATACTATTCAGTGCACCGATGGCAGTTGGTTTAATTGGCCACTTAATCAGCGCGATACAAGGCGCGAGCCTATACCGTAAAGCCTCATTTCTACTAGACACCGTTGGGGAACAAATTTTCTCCCCAATCGTCAATATTCGAGAAAATCCACACCTTTTAAAAGGCTTAGCCAGTGCACCTTTTGATGGGGAAGGCGTTGCAACAAAAGCACGTGAGCTTATTCGCGGAGGCGTGTTACAAGGCTATATATTAGATAGCTATACCGCCCGTAGATTAGGACTACAAACCACAGGCAATGCAGGCAGTGTGTTTAATCTAACCATTGATAGCACTACGGGAAATTTAGATAGCCTACTACAACAATTAGGAACAGGTTTATACGTCACCGAATTGATGGGGCAGGGCGTTAATTTACTAACAGGACACTACTCACGGGGGGCTAGTGGTTTCTGGGTTGAAAATGGCGTGATTCAATATCCTGTTCAAGAAATTACCATTGCAGGCAATTTAAAAGACATGTTTCAATCTGTACAAGCCATCGGCAACGATTTAGAAAAGCGTGGCAGTGTTCTGACAGGTTCATGGCTACTCGCACCGATGACGATTGCAGGACATTAACCTACTTCATTTTAAAAATTCCGCATCATCACATCACCACACCAATATTTTTCTTTAAGATAAAAAAACACACGAGAACGCTATGTCTGTAGAATCCATCAACAGTTACGATGAACTTCCCTATTTATTTAACGCCATGCCTTACACACAACCGCATCGCATTGCCGCAATTGCGCAACTGTTTGGCATGAACCCACCCGCGCCAGAAACTGCCCGTATTTTAGAATTAGGTTGCGCCAGTGGCGGAAATATTTTAGCAACTGCTTACACGTTCCCAAAAAGCCGTTGTGTCGGCGTAGAACTCTCAGCACGTCAAGTTGCCGTCGCACAACAAGCCATTAAAGAATTAGATTTAAAAAATCTCGTCATTAACCAAATCAATATTATGGATTTTGACGCAAACGCAGGACAATTTGACTACATCATTGCACATGGGGTTTACTCTTGGGTTTCCCCCACAGTCAGAGAAAAAATTCTCCAAATTTGCCAACAACATCTAAGCCCGATGGGTGTTGCTTATATCAGTTACAACACAAAACCCGGTTGGAACATGCGTGGCACGATTCGCGATATGATGTTGTATCACACACAAAATATTAAAGACCCCCTAGAACGGGTTGCACAAATGCGGGCTTTATGGAAATTTTTAGCCGATGCAACCCAGACAGGACAAGATTCATACAGCCTATTTTTAAATGAAGAATTTAAATTCTTTGCCAATTCAGAAGAATCTTACTTATTCCATGATTTCTTAGAAGAAGAAAATAATCCGATTTATTTTCATGAATTTGTCACCCAAGCCGCCGCGTATCAACTCAATTACTTAGGCGATGCACATTTGCACACCATGTTAGCCAGCAACTTCCCACCAGAAATTGCACAAACGCTTGAATTATTCAAAGACGATTTAGTCCATCAAGAACAATACATGGACTTTTTACGCAATCGGCATTTCCGCCACTCCCTACTATGTCATCAACAAGTGCCTTTAAAACGCGCGATTTCTGCGGAACGTGTGACCAATCTATCCGTTGTTTCCTCTTTAGCAGAAGTACAAAGTACAGAAATACCACAAGGCAAAAAATGCTTTATAAATCAATCAGGTAATTTAGTCACTGATAGCCCTATCGTAATTGCAGCCCTAACTTACCTTTTAGAACAATTACCGCGAGCTGTCCCATTTGTCGAGCTAGTCGAACAAACACAAACCCGTTTACCCGCAAATATCACTGCTGATAAAGAAGCTATTTTCAATCATATTGCCGATATTATCTTACAAGCCTATACCAAAGGCTTGATTGAGTTACAGGTTGGCGCATTGCCTTTCGTCTTACAAGCGGGCAACAAACCCACCGTTAGCGCGTTAGCTCGCTGGCGTGTTGCCCATGGATTAAAACTCAACAACTTACGGTTTGAAAATCTGAATTTAGAACATCCTGTTGTTGGTGCATTATTACCTTACTTAGACGGTACACGCGACAGAAATGCATTAGTCACTATTTTAGAAGGGAAAATTGCAGATAAAAGCTTGCAATTAAACGTCAAACAAGCAGGTCAAGAAATCCAAATTGCCCCTGAACAATTAAAAGAACTGTTAATGCAAGCCTTAGAAGAAAGTCTGAAAGCATTAGCAAAATCAGCGTTATTAATTGCTTAACGATATTTAAACCCAACGAAAAAGACCTGTTAAAACCTAGCAGGTCTTTGTTGTCTGAATCAGAATGTGCCTGATGAGCTGAATTAAAATACGTTTTATATAAATAGACCATTAGCTGAAGTGATAAAAAATGATTCGAGAGCCTTTTAATAGAGCTAAACATATTTACCACAATGCAGCATTTGCAGAATTGGTAAAGGACGCTGTGCGATTTTTTAATGGCACGCCAGTTCACTCGTTACCACCTTCAGAAAGATTTTTAGGTTCAGGAGTATATGCACTCTATTACACTGGTGAAAATCCACTTTATACACGTTACAAAGCGTTAAATCGCTTATCGTATGATTTTCCAATCTATGTCGGTAAAGCTGTCCCTAAAGGTTGGAGACAAGCAAGAACTTCAGATGCTATGACGACACAGTCCACAGAGTTATATTCTCGTCTGAAAGAACATAGCAGAAGCATTTTATCGGTAAATGGTTTAAGTCTTGAGGATTTTTCTTGCAGATTTGTGCTTTTCGAGAATGAAGGTTCAGATATGATTGGTTCAATTGAGGCAACACTCATCAAACTTAACCAACCATTATGGAACTCATGCGTTGATGGATTTGGAAATCACGATCCAGGGAAAGGTAGATATGAACAAGCACGTTCTGATTGGGATGTTATTCATACAGGAAGAGTTTGGGCAGAAAGACTCAACGGTGTTCCAAACAATAAAAATAAAATACTTGATAAAATTGAAAAACACTTAAAACAATTGAAGAAGAATTAACGTGAAATCGCTTGAAATTTTTTCTGGAACTGGTGGTTTAGCTAAAGGGCTTGAAATGGCTGGATTCGAACATGCGTCATTTGTTGAATTTAATAAAGATGCTTGTGTATCACTACGAAAAAATTTTAATCCTAACCTTGTTTTTGAGGGTGACATAGCAGATTTTGATTTAAATAACCTTGAACAGGTTGATATCGTTGCTGGTGGTCCACCATGTCAACCCTTTTCGCTAGCAGGAAAACATCAAGCTCATCGAGATAAACGGGATATGTTTCCTTATGCAATTCGTTGTATTGAGCATTTACAACCTAAAGCTTTCTTTTTTGAAAATGTTAAAGGTCTTTTAAGGGCTTCATTTTCCAATTATTTTGAGTACATCATACTTCAGTTGACTTACCCTAATTGTATTATCAAAGCAGCAGAAAGTTGGGAAACACATCTCAATAGACTTAAGCAGCTAACCCCAAAAACATACAATGGCTCTCAGTATAATGTGACATACAAGTTGTTGAATGCAGCTGATTACGGTATCCCCCAAAAGCGTGAGCGAGTCGTGATTATTGGTATTCGTTCAGATTTGGAAAAGGAATGGAAATTCCCAGAGTCGACACACTCCGAAAATAGTTTGAATTGGGAAAAGTATGTGACGGGCGAATACTGGAAAAAACATGGACTACCAGCACAACATAATGAACGTATTGCAAAAATACTTATAAAGAAATATGGGATATTTCCACCGCAAGATGCACCGTGGCAAACAGTACGAGATGCTTTAATGAATATCCCACATCCAAATGAGCAACACTTTATTCCAGACCATATTTTTAAAGACGGAGCAAGAGTTTATCTAGGACACACGGGAAGCGAGATTAATCAACCGTCTAAAACAATTAAAGCGGGTGATCATGGTGTTCCAGGTGGAGAAAATATGATTTGTTATGAGGATGGCTCAGTACGTTATTTCACCACATATGAAGCAAAATTAATTCAAACATTTCCAAAAAACTTTATTATTACAGGTAGTTGGGGTGAAACAATGCGACAGATTGGCAATGCTGTGCCTGTAAAACTGGCAGAAATTATTGGAAAACAGTTAATAACTACATTGCAAGCTAAACAAGTTAATAAATTGTATCGACGGACGGCTAACAGCTACGCTTTTGCTACTCGATAAATACAGATGTTATTAACCCTAGTTTTGCGAGATTTAAAAACTAAAACAGAGACCTGCTAGTTTTTCAAAACCTAACAGGTCTTTAATTATCCGTACTTTAATTACTACATCGTCGTTTGAATCCCTAAGCGTTTAAACAAACGTGCATCTTGTTGTGCATTAGGATTTGCCGTCGTCAATAATTTATCCCCATAAAAAATAGAATTTGCGCCCGCAAAAAAGCACAAAGCTTGTAACGCTTCATCCATTTCCGTCCGTCCTGCGGATAAACGCACATAAGAGGCAGGCATTAATAAACGTGCAGTTGCAATACAACGGACAAATTCAAACGGGTCAACGGCTGGCGCGTCGGCTAAAGGCGTTCCCTCAATTTTAATTAACTGATTAATCGGCACACTTTCAGGGTGTTGATTTAAATTAGCGAGTGTTATCAACATCATCACACGGTCTTGTACACTTTCGCCCATGCCAACAATCCCACCACAACACACTTTAATCTCTGCTTCGCGCACATGTTCCAACGTGTCTAAACGGTCTTGAAAGGTTCGCGTGGTGATAATTTGCTCATAAAAATCGGGTGAGGTATCCAAATTATGATTGTAATAATCTAACCCTGCCATTTTTAACAACTGCGCTTGTTCCGCAGATAACATGCCTAAGGTTAAACAGGTTTCCAGATTCAAGGCTTTAACAGCCCGCACCAATTCCGCCACTTTTAACAAATCTTTCTCTTTCGGCGTGCGCCATGCAGCCCCCATACAAAAACGGGTTGCCCCTTGCGCTTTTGCCTGTTGAGCGGCAGCTAAAACGCTATCGATATCCATTAACGGCGCGGTTTCTAACCCCGTGTCATAACGCACACTTTGCGGACAATAGGCACAATCTTCAGGACACGCGCCCGTTTTGATATTTAATAATGCACTTAATTGGATTTGATTCGGATTGAAATAAGCCCGATGTGTTGATTGTGCTTGAAAAAGCAAATCATTTAAGGGTTGTTGATATAAAGCCATGACTTCATCAAATTGCCAATCGTGACGAATGGCGGGAGTTTGCATAACAGGTATTTGCATTGCGGAAATATCTACATTTGAAAAAAAGAAAGCCCTAAAGCGGTTATTAGGGGGGATTTACGCATCATCATGCCCTAAAGCGGGCATTTTATAAGCAACGATAAAAAAATGTATAACTTTATTTTTTAAAATCGGTTGTGTTTGTCTGAATCAGGATTCACAGGTTTTCAGAATTAGCAGAATTAAATGGATTGATTCATATCGTTTTTTTTAGAATTTTAAATTCTATTAATTCTGAAAATCTTGATTTAGACAATAATGATTCGTTAATAGATTGCACAATCTCCAGCATTTTTAGATACTATTAAGTCCTTAAAAAATACCAAACCCTTCAAATCAATCCTTTTTAAACACAAGGCATTATCGACATGCGTACATCGCGTTTTTTACTCGCAACACTCAAGGAAACCCCTGCCGATGCAGAAGTGATTAGCCATCAGTTGATGCTCAGAGCAGGACTTATTCGCAAATTAGCAGCAGGTTTATATACTTGGTTGCCCTTAGGAATGCGGGTATTACGCAAAGTAGAAGACATCGTCCGCAAAGAAATGGATAAATCAGGCGCGTTAGAGGTATTAATGCCAGCAGTACAACCCGCTGAATTATGGGAAGAATCCAAACGCTGGGAACAATATGGCCCTGAATTACTGCGCTTAAAAGACCGCCATGACCGTCCTTTTTGTTTTGGCCCTACGCATGAAGAAGTCATTACGGATTTAATTCGCCGTGAAATTCGTAGTTATAAACAACTGCCTGCAAACTTTTATCAAATTCAAACTAAATTTCGTGATGAAATCCGCCCGCGTTTTGGCGTGATGCGTGCCCGCGAATTCGTGATGAAAGATGCTTATTCTTTCCATACAAATCAAGCATCTTTGCAAGAAACTTATGATGTAATGCACGCGACTTATTGTCGTATTTTTGACCGTTTGGGCTTGCGCTATCGCCCTGTTTTAGCTGATACGGGCAGTATTGGCGGGAATTCTTCGCATGAGTTTCATGTACTGGCTGATTCTGGTGAGGATGCAATTGCCTATAGCACGACGGGCACTTATGCGGCAAACGTGGAAAAAGCGGAAGCCCTCGCCCCTGCTGGTGAACGCCCCGCGCCAAAAATGGATAGTCTTGCGGTGGTGAATACGCCCGACCAGCACACGATTGAAGCCGTTAGCCAATTCCTGAATGTTAAGCCTAGTCAATGTGTTAAAACGTTATTGGTCAATGGTGAAAATGGTAGTTTAGTCGCGTTTGTTCTCCGTGGCGACCATACTTTAAATGTGATTAAAGCAGGTAAACATCCTAATGTTGCTAGCCCTTTAACCTTTGCCAGTCCTGAGAAAATTAAAGAGGTAATTGGTTGCAGTATTGGTTCTATCGGACCTGTCGGTTTAACGGTTAAAATTGTCGCTGACCGCAGTGCCGCGCATTTAAGCGATTTTGTTTGTGGTGCGAATAAAGATGGACAACATCTTGTCGGGGTCAACTGGAAACGTGATTTACCTGAACCTGAAGTGATGGATATCCGTAACGTTGAAGCAGGCGACCCAAGTCCAGATGGTAACGGTGTACTTGGCATTGCACGTGGTATTGAAGTCGGTCATATTTTCCAATTGGGTGAGAAATATAGTAGCGCGATGAATGCGACTGTTTTAGATGAAACAGGACGCGCTTTAACCATGTTAATGGGGTGTTATGGCTTAGGTGTCACCCGCGTTGTAGCCTCTGCGATTGAACAAAATCATGATGAAAAAGGCATTATTTGGCCCACTGCTATTGCTCCATTTACTGTCGCTCTTTTACCGATGAATATGGCTAAATCCGAGCGTTTACGCGAAGCGGCTGAGAAAATGTATCAGCAATTACAGGATGCAGGTATCGACGTATTATTCGATGACCGTAAAGAACGCCCCGGTGTGATGTTTGCGGAAATGGAATTAATCGGCATTCCGCACCGTTTAGTCCTCAGTGATAAAGGACTGGATGAGGGTACGGTTGAGTATAAAGGTCGGCGTGATGAAAATGTGCAAGTTGTGCCATTTAATGAAGCGATTAATTTCATTGTGGAAAAATTAAAAGCTGTATAGTTATTTGTTAATTATCAGGCATAAAAAAAGCCATGTTTGTAAATAACTTGAGTACGGCGAGATTCTTTTAAAAAGACAACAGCTTGTCTGAACCAGAATTAACAGAATTTAAACCGCTTAAACCAAGTAATGCGAATCACGTTTTTTAATTCTGCTAATTCTGAAAATTCTGTGAATTCTGATTCAGACAAAAAAAGACCTGCTAAGTTTTGAAAACCTAGCAGGTCTCTGTTTTATTTTATAAATATCGCCGTACTCTGGTTAAATAGTAACATGGCTTTTTATTTTATAAACCCATTGATTAACCGAAGTTAATTTTAGCTTCTAAGTTATTCCGTGAGTCGGCATTTTTTAAGGCTTCTTCTAGGCTAATACGACCATCTTTGTATAAATCGTATAAGGCATCATCGAAGGCTTTCATGCCTTTAACCCCACTGCCTCGCATGGCTTCTTTTAACTCGTTTAAGTCTCCTTTGAGAATTAAGTTTGCGATATGGGGTGTGTTAATCATCACTTCGATAGCGGCTGCCCGTTTACCCCGCACATCTGGGATTAAACGTTGTGAAATAACCCCTCGTAAGTTTAAGGATAAATCCATAAATAATTGGTTATGCATTTCATGCGGGAACATGTTCACAACCCGTTCTAAGGCTTGGTTAGCGTTATTCGAGTGCATGGTCGCTAAACATAAGTGTCCTGTGTTGGCGAGTTCTAATCCAGCCTCCATCGTTTCTCTATCACGGATTTCCCCAATCAGAATAACGTCGGGGGCTTCTCGTAAAGAGGCTTTTAACGCACGGGCATAAGAAGCGGTATCTGTACCAACTTCGCGTTGATTCACTAAGGATAAAATGTTGGGGTGTGAAAATTCGACAGGGTCTTCAATGGTTAAAATATGTCCCGCGCTACATTGATTCCGATGGTTAATCATGGCAGCTAATGAGGTTGATTTTCCTGACCCTGTTCCACCGACCATGATTAATAATCCGCGTTTTTGCATGATTAATTCTTGCAAAATTTCGGGCAAATTTAATTCGGCAACGGTTGGAATCTTTGAGGGAATCAAACGCATGACCAAGCCCATTGTTCGGCGTTGGTAAAAGGCGTTTGCCCGAAATCGTGCGCTATCATCAGGTAGCGCAATGGCAAAGTCTAAATCCTTGGTTTTCTCAAATTCTTCAATTTGCTCATCAGTCATAATGCCGTACACCGCTGTTTTAATCAGTTCGGGTGTGAGCATATACCCATCCATTGGTACAATTTTGCCGTACTTCTTAAAACAAGGGGGGGCATTTGTGGTTAAGAAAAAGTCTGAACCATCTTGTTTTACTAATACTTCTAAATATGGAAGGATATCTAGCCGTTTTGCAGGGGCTTCACCTAATACGCGAATTCCCTCATCTTGTGCAAAGGAAAAAGCAGCCCCTTTTGGATTGGGTTTACTTTCTTCTGTTTTTGCTTTCATTGGACGAACAATTAACGCGACACCTTTGGCATTTAAGGTAACAATAATTTGATATTGATTCGTTCCTGTTGGAGATTGATAATTAAATTCAAGCTCTTTTGCTTGGGATAACTGCTTTTTTTGCGCGTCACTCAAAATATTGAAGGCGGCTGTTTTTGTCATTTCCGCAGTTAATGGGGTTTTACCGACGGGTTTTTCTTCCCCGCCGATATTCATTTTCACGACGGCACCCGCTACTAAAGTCAGCTCCGTGCCGTTTTTTTCTGTTAGCAGCTTAAGGTAAGGTGTTAAATCCATAAGGGGTCACCGCAACTGAGAATAGGTAAAAGAGAGAGAAAGTAATTTATTTTTCTTCGACTTCCTTAATGGATAACCCGCCTGAAGCTGCCAAGGCATCGACCCCTTTAGCATTTTTCCCTTCCAATTTAATTTTCAGGCGTAACTCATTGGCAGAATCGGCATTGCGCAAGGCTTCTTCCAGCGAAATTTTATCCGCTTCATGTAAATCAAATAATGCTTGGTCAAAGGTCTGCATACCTAATTCGCGCGATTTCGCCATAATCGGCTTCATTTCTGCAACTTTTCCTGTTGCGATTAGTTCTTGAATCAAGGGCGTATTTAACATAATTTCAATGGCCGCAGCCCGTCCACCTGTGACGGTACGGATTAAGCGTTGTGAAATAATCGCTCTTAAATTCAATGAAATATCCTGCATTAATTTCTTTTGTTTCTCAATGGGGAAGAAACCTAAAATACGGTCAATGGCTTGGTTAGAGTTGTTTGCGTGTAAGGTTGCCATGGCTAAGTGTCCCGTTTGTGCAAACTCTAGCCCGAAGTTCATAATTTCCGCATCTCGAATTTCCCCAAGTAATATCACATCAGGGGCTTGACGCAGGGTGTTGTGGAGGGCGGCTTCCCAGCTAAAGGTATCAACGCCAACCTCGCGTTGCATAATGACGCAGTTTTTATGCGGGTGAACAAATTCGATAGGGTCTTCAATCGTAATAATATGCCCGTAACTATTGGCATTACGATGGTCAATCATCGCCGCCATCGTGGTTGATTTCCCTGAGCCTGTCCCCCCCACCATGATAATTAAGCCGTTTTTCGCCATAATCACTTCTTTTAAAACAGGGGGCAGACCTAATTTATCAAAGTTGGGAATCTCGACGGGAATAACCCGCATAATAACCCCTGTATAGCCTTGTTGTATAAAGGCGTTACAGCGAAAACGGGTTAACCCAGGGGGTGCGATTGCAAAATTACATTCTTTGCTTGATTCAAACTCTTTCAGTTGTTTATCGTTCATGACACAGAGGGTTAACGCACGAGAATCAGCGGGCGATAATGGCTGTTTCATCATTGGAGTCATTTTCCCCTTCACTTTCATAGCGGGAGGAAAGCCTGCGGTAATAAACAAGTCAGAACCTTCTTCTTTTAACATGAGCTTGAGGAGCTTAATCATTAAGCTCATCGCCTCTTCTCTTTCCATTTTTTATGCCTCTTAGAACGTTTAAAAGAAATATGATTGTTGTATTTGTTTAACGAAGACCACAGAAATTAAGATGCAAAATGTATCGCTATTTTTGAAATTTTAATGATTTTTTATTTAATATTAAGTGCTAAACATGTCGGGTTTTAAACGGATGAATCCTGATTTAAACAACAGCATGAAGATTAACGAGTAAAACTTGATTTGTTTAGCACTCTCTTAATTGCTTCATCTATAGTCTAAAAAATTGGTTGAACAGTTTGATTAAACGATAACATGATTAAATGCAAGTTTATGTATTCATCCTTGATGTGAATATCAGGCGTTATATCTAATTGTATTAGCTTATTAAAAATATCTAATGCTTGTCTGTTTGATAGGAAATTTTTGTCGAGTAACAATATTTTTTAATGGTACAAGTTATTTTATGCAGAATCCACATGTTATAAAAAAGGGGTATCTATTATATGTTGTTATCCTCAAATAGAAGGCAAGTAACAGATAATCGAGTATAAAGTGACGTTATTCGGAGTATTGCCGTTTTTTAACATAGATTGCGTGTATGATTCGCCTTTCTAAGTGCATCAATGCTAAAATTATCTACGTTAATAACCTTTTAATCTACTTAAGATAATCAATATGCTGACGATTTATAACACCTTAACCAAAGATAAAGCCCCATTTAAGCCGATAGAGGCAAATAAAGTGCGTATGTATGTGTGCGGAATGACGGTTTATGATTACTGTCATGTCGGGCATGCGCGGGTGATGGTGGTGTTTGATATGGTGGCGCGTTGGTTACGAGCTTCAGGTTATGATGTCACTTATATTCGGAATATCACGGATATAGACGATAAAATTATTAATCGTGCTAATGAAAATGGTGAAGATATTTATAGCTTAACCGAACGCTTTATTCAGGCAATGTATGAAGATGCAGATGCCTTAGGGGTTTTACGTCCTGACCAAGAGCCACGCGCAACGCAGTATATTGACCATATTATTGATTTAATTACCCGCTTGATGAAACGGGGTTATGCTTATACCGCGAATAATGGTGATGTCTATTATGCCGTTGGTAAATTTGCTGAATATGGCAAATTGTCAGGTAAACGGATTGAAGATTTACGCGCAGGCGAGCGCGTGGATATTGAAGAAGCCAAACAAGACCCCTTAGATTTTGTGTTGTGGAAAGCAGCAAAACCCAATGAGCCTAGCTGGGCATCTCCTTGGGGCAATGGTCGACCGGGTTGGCATATAGAATGCTCGGCAATGTCGACACATTGTTTAGGAAATCATTTCGACATTCATGGCGGTGGCATGGATTTACAATTTCCCCATCATGAAAATGAAATTGCACAATCTGAAGGCGCGACGGGCGAACAGTTTGTGAATGTCTGGATGCATAATGGTTTTGTGCGGGTTAATGAAGAAAAAATGTCCAAATCTTTGGGCAATTTCTTTACCTTACGCGATGTTTTACAAAAATTTCCCGCCGAAGTCATTCGCTATTTTATTTTAAACAGTCACTATCGTAGCCCATTAAATTATGGCGACCAACAACTAGACGCAGCGCAACAAGCCTTAACCCGTCTTTATACCGCATTACGCGGGTTAGAGGATACAGGCGCACCATTAGACAAAAATAGCGAATTTTATCAACGCTTTGCTACTGCAATGAATGATGATTTTAATACCGCTGAAGCAATCGCTGTTTTATTTGATTTAAGCCGTGAAGTTAATCGGTTACGTGTGGATAATTCTAGCCAAGCCGTTGCTGTTGCCCAACAATTAAAATTATTAGGTGGCATTTTAGGCATTTTACAAGCCGACCCCGAAGCGTGGTTTAAACGGGAAAATACAAGCACCAACGGTTTAAGCAATGATGCAGTAGAAAAGCTAATTGCAGAACGTCAAGCAGCACGTAAGGCTAAAAACTGGGCAGAATCTGACCGAATTCGCGATATGCTGAAAGAACAAGGCATTATTTTAGAAGATGCGGCAGGGGTGACAACGTGGCGACGTGGCACATAATCGCTTTGCAGAAAAGGATATTCTGCGCAGTTTCTCCTTGCTCGCTAGATTAAGGAAAAGACAATAAGGGCGAACGAGTTCGCCCTTCATGGTTTTTATAAGGAGAAGCTTTCATGTTACGCTTTCGGCGGTTTCGCAATCGCCTACTGACTTTTTTTGTCGGACTATTAGTCCTTGTTCAAGCCACCTCATTCATTGCCGTCAATAATGCCAGCATTGAAAATGCCCGCGTGACAATGAATCAATCGCTAACAGTTGCGGCAGGCGTTTTTAATCGACTTATTGATGAGCGCGTTAAAATTCTGTTAGAAGCTGCACGCCTACTCTCAGGCGATTTTGCCTTTAAAGCCGCTTATCACACCCACGCACACGGCACAATTTTATCCGCGACCCAAAACCACCTTGCCCGTTTAGAAGGGGCAAATGTGATGATGGTTGTTTCTCTCGACGGCAAAATCATTGCCGATACCATGCACCCCGATGTCACTGACGCGCCTGTTAAATGGGATTATCTGCTCCGCGCCGCAGAAAATGACCCCTACGGTGAAGCCTCCTCGATTGTTTCGATTGATGCACGCCCTTATCAAATGATGGTTGTGCCACTACTTACGCCTGAATTAGAAGCATGGCTACTGATAGGCTTTGTTATCGATAATAACTTTGCAAAAGACTTAAGCCGTTTATTACTAGCAGATGTTTCTATCTTACAACAAGATAAACAACAACAATGGCAATCCGTTGCCAGCACCTTATCTGACCCCATACGCACCGCTTTACCTGAAACCATCACCCAACAAACATGGGAAAAAAATCGCAGTTTAGTCTTACACCTCGCCGAACAAGATTATGTTTCAGTGGTTACCCCCCTAATTCAAAAACAAAATATTTATGTTATTGCCGTTTTACAACAATCGTTAGAAGAAGCCTTAACTGCATATCGCTCACTACGTAATGCACTGATACTACTATTTATTATTGGGCTAATTCTTTCTATTGCAGGCGTGGTTTTAATTGCCCAATCGGTTACAAAACCTGTATTAACCCTAGCCGAATCAGCCCGACGCATCGAACAAGGCGACTATCAACAACATATAACCCTGCATCAAAAAGACGAAATTGGCGAACTAGCCCGCACCTTTAACAACATGGCACGCGGTTTGGCAGAAAAAGAAAAAGTTCGCAATTTACTGGGCAAAGTCGTGTCAACCGCTATTGCAGAAGAACTATTAAACAGCAAAGCCATAGAACTCGGCGGGGAAGAGCGCGTCGTCACTGTCCTATTTTCAGATATTCGCGGTTTTACCGCACTCTGTGAAAATCGCGCCCCAAAAGATATTCTGAGTTTTTTAAATACTTACCTGACTAAAATTACCGAAGTCATAGAAAACAATCACGGCGTTGTAGATAAATACATCGGCGATGCGGTAATGGCACTATTTGGCGCACCTGTACAACGTGAAGATTCCGCCACCTGTGCCGTGCGCACCGCTGTTGCAATGGTACAAGTGGTTAATGCATTAAATCGCATGTTTACTCAACAACAACGCCCAACGATAGAAATCGGAATTGGACTACACACAGGGCTAGTTGTGGTTGGCAATATGGGTTCAGAAACCCGCTTAAATTACACAGCCATCGGTGACGGTGTAAACCTTGCCTCACGCTTAGAAAGTCTGACAAAACAATACGGCGTTTTTAGCATCGTCAGCGAAGCAACTCGTAATCTTGTCCCCGAATTCATCTATCGAGAACTTGACCGCGTCCGCGTAAAAGGCAAAACCGAACCTGTCAGTATTTATGAACTTATTGGGACACCCGACACAGTCCCAGCATCACAACAGCAAGAACTCGTGCAATATCATCAAGCACTCAGCGTTTTTCGAGCGCAAGAATGGGAAACTGCCCGCCAGCTTTTTGCCGTCCTTAATCAGCAAAATCCCATGACCAAGATTTACAGCATTTACTTGCAACGTATTGATGAATACCAACATTTACCCATTAACTCACAATGGGATGGGGTTTATACTTTCCACGAAAAATAAACTTTATTGTTTTTCATAAGGGGAATGACGCTTTTAAATTCTGCTAATTCTGAAAATTCTGTGAATTCTGATTCAGACAACAGCGTTAAGACGAGTTGTTTTTTCCGCCGACCCAGAATGACTGATATAATTGAGCAAGATACCTAAATGGTTGGGTATTTTGTAATACTGATACACTGGAACTTAAACATGCTGACAGATAAACAAAAATTACAATTACGCACATTTTTAAAAAACTTGGGCGCAAAAGATGCCGCTGAGTTACAAACAAAAATGTATGCGGATAGCCAATTAGGCGTATTTGAAGAGTTTTTAGTCATGTTGACAGGCAGACCCAAGCCCGAAGCCATTTTATATACACAAAAATTAGGTAAAGACTTTCCTGTTAAAGGAAGCACTGACCATGCAATTGAAAATATTGTGAATCGTATGGCGGATTATTACTAAATTCTTTCTGATAACCTGTTATCCAACTTGGATGATTTGCTTGGTATAACAGGTTTTTCCGTTTAGTTGACCCTGCAATGAATAACATTTTAGTCTTTAGCAATGATGATGGGCGACGCTTTTCAGTTAAAATCTTGAGAAAATCAGAAAATTATGGCGATGATGATGCGCTAACTTATCATGTAGAAGAGCCTAGCCTAGAGTTTTTTGATGCAACAGGATTTGATGAGTTCTCTGAGGAAGAACCGATTTTAGGTTATTTTACGGGAATTCGCTGCTTAATCAGTGAGTTGTTTATAGAGTTACAGCATCGTTCTACACAACTAGCGGATAATTTTGCCGTTTGGAATATTTCTGAAACGAATTTAACCACAGTGCGTCATTGGTTGGTTAAACATTTAAATACGGCAGAAAAAGCTTTTATTTGTTTGGATAATATAGACATGCAAGTTTTGCCTGTCGCTGTTCATACGACAGAGTCATTCACCGCTTTTGATGCGTTAATGGATAGGATTGAGCCTGAAGAAGAGACTTGTGCGGCATCCGCTAGACGACAAGCTATGTCTAAAGCGGCTAATAGTGTGAGTAGTCATTCTTTATTATTAGAGTTAGAGCGTGCCTTGCAAGCCTTAGATAAAGCAGAAGTATTAGAAACACAGTGGAAAACAGGTGTTGTGCAAACCCGTTTACATTTGCTCTCTGCAAAAAAACATATTTTAAAAATCATTGCTTTATTAAATACAAATACGAAATGACAAAATCGTCGCTTCATTCACAGCATAAATCAGCAACAGGAAAGATTCGTATTATTGGCGGGGAATGGCGTGGGCGTAAATTATCTGTTTTAGATAAGCAAGGTTTACGTCCAACTTCTGACCGTGTGCGCGAGACTTTGTTTAATTGGTTAAATTTTCGTGTGCCTGCGAGTCGTTGTTTAGATTTATTTGCGGGAACGGGTGCGTTAGGGTTTGAGGCGGCTTCACGCGGTGCGCAGTCTGTTGTGTTGGTCGAGCGTGATCGTGATATTGCGCAAAATTTGGTGCAGCAGGTTGCCATATTACAGGCAACACAATTGCTTGTTGTGCATCAGGATGCTTTAAGTTTTTTAGAAAAAACGCCAACGACACCATTTAATATTATTTTTCTCGACCCGCCTTTTAGTAGCGATTTTTTAACGCCCTGCTTGCAAAAGTTGGCACAGGGATGGTTAGCACCACATGCTTTATTGTATATAGAGCAAGCCCGCGAGGCTGTTTTGCCTGTCTTGCCTGCAACAAGTATTTTGTTAAAACAACTGACAACAGCACAAGTCCGTGCATCACTCGTACAACTGTAATGTTATTTGAATGTTCGCGATATGATAGAAAATGATGATATAACTCAGGATGAATCCCTTTTTCGTGCAAAGGTTAATTTAGAAACGTCACGGATTACATGGCAGGAGTTGCAACGATTTTTTGCCAGCGGTTTATTAATTGCGGTGAGTAATGAATTGGATTTAGTACAAGTCGCGCTTGAAATGTCTCGTGATAATAAAGTGCAATGGCTTGAATGGATGCAAGCGCGAAAAATCGTAAAAGTTTCTGATACTCAGGCGATTCAATGGCATGAGCGTAATGCAAGTTTATGGGCTGTGGTTGTTAAGCCGTGGGTATTGGTGCAGGATAAAGATTAAAAAATAAGGGGCAAAACCTCGCCCCTTAAACGGTAGAAAGAAGATTTTAAAGAAGATGTTATTGTGGCGGTTGCGCGGGTGTTGGTGCTGATTCGGCAGGCAGGACAACTTCTGTGTTAAGTGGTAATGGTAATTGAATCAGCAGAATGCCTGAGCTTTCTAAATAGCCTTTGTGATAAGGTAATTGCATTAGTTTTTTCATGCCGTAATAGTTGACCAGTTTATCAATTCCTGCTCGAGTCACTAATAAAACATAGCCATTACCATTCGTTACGTAGTTATTCATTTGCTTGATACTGTCGTCATTGATTTGTATAGGAAATAGTTTGATAGGGGAATAAGCGGCTATGAAATGGACAAAACGGGGTTGTTCAACGAAGAAAACGGGTAGTTGTTGATGATGACTTGCTAACTCTCTGATTAAGTGGTAGTAAGGGTTTTTTTCTAAGGAAAGTGTGCTATTGGAAAAGAACCGTGTTTCTGTGGTATCAGTTGCATAAAGTCCCGTAGGTTCTTTTTGTAAATTCACGAGTCCATTGTAGTAGTAATAGCTTCCTTGAAAGAGTATTCCTAATATCACAAGGCTGATGAGTCCTGCGCCTAGTCCCGAAAAAATTTTAGAAGGAAGATGCCAAACATAGGCAAATCCCGATACTAAAATGGTAATAAATAACGGGGTTAGCAGTCCAAAATAGCGCACATCATAAGCCAGTAAATTTTTAGTGACTCCCATATATAAAAAGCCGGCTGTGTACGCCAGAATACCCATTACGCTAATAAAAATTAATTTCTTACCATAGAATGGTATTTCTGCTGATTCATGGCGAAATGTCAGTATTGAGCCATATTGCCATTTAAAGAGGGCAAAAAGAGCAGCAATACCAACAAGAAATGATAATAAGTATATTGGTAACTTAAGCGGTAATAGGGCTAATAGCGCGTATTTTAATTCAATTAAACGCCCGACTAAATCTGTGGGTGAGTTAGGTCGCGTAAATACTCGCCCAACTTCATTATATTGCGTATTAAAATCGCCTCCTGAAATATCTCCAACCAGTATATAGTTTTGCCACATTAAATAACCAATAGCGGCAGCAGAAACCAATCCCGCTATTAAATAGGTAATAAGCCATTTGCGTTTATTGGGTAATACCCACCATGTCGCAGGGATTAAAATACCTAACCAAATTCCTGCATAACGGGTATAAAACATGCCTATTACACAGAGCGTTAGTATGCAGAGATAAAAAAGATGTGCGAGCGTTGCTTCTTTTTGCGCACTCTCTATGCAGTAAATAATGCTCCAACAAGCTAAGACGACAAAGGCAGTAAAGAGGGTTTCACTCCATGCATAGGTGAAAATGACAACCGTCGAGCTTGCGGTTAAAAATAGTGCTGTCCCTAATGTCGCTAACCAGTATCCCCCTAATTTTTTAAAAAAGAGAAAGCAAAATAAAACGCTGATGAGTAACAGTAAAATAGATAATTGTGCAACAGCATACATCGGCTGTATATCTGATGATAAAAAAGGCGCGATGGCTATCGGATAAAGTGGTGGCCATGTTGTAAATAAGACAATTTCTGATTCTTGTCCCATTGCATAACTATTTAGGCTAACTCCTTTACCTGCATTGAAGTTTTCAGCGGCTTCTACATAAGCAAATGAGTCTGTTGTTGAGGCTGCACCATAAGGGGTGATATTCAACATGGCAATAATTGTAATAATGCTAAAAATCAGTAAGGTATAAATATCTCGTATTTCTAATGGTACTTTTATAGACATCAGGGTTAGTCCCTATGGGTAAGAAAAAAAGGATAAAAATAAAGTGGTTAATGAATTAGGTATTTTGAGCTAGAAAGTCCACAAGCTGTTTTAAAAAAGGTATATCTTCAGGATTAACATGTATAAATTGAAAACCGACACGGCGTAATTGTGGGTTAAACGTATTTTCGTGTATCCAGCGAACTTCTACTTTAACCGTAATCCATTGTTTAGTGAACCCAGCTTGTTGGGGCATACGTAAGGTTAACTCGCAGAGGCTGTGCATATTAAAAGGGTTTTCTGTCAACATCATCATGCCTTCTGTTGATATATCTCCTAAATAACCAATTATCTGCGTAGAAATAGGGTCTATCACATCTAAGTAACTCATTAATTCATTACGGGACTCACGACGACCTTGCATGGCATTAGCCCTCTTAACTGACTTGGTTAGCATCTTGATTTTCATCATTATTTTATAAACCGCCGTGAACGGCTTTGTTTAGCGACTATGTTGTATAAATCTAGTAGAATCTGGTGGTTTCCTCTCTGTCAATTTTTCTAAAGGCACAAGTATGATTTCTTGTATGTTCTCAGCTTTACGAGTTTGGTTCATCGCTGGGCTATTGTTCTTGTTAACAGGCTGTTTAGGCGGTGGTGGTGGTTCTGGGGGCACAACAACGCCCTCACCAACTGTCACTGCATTAGTAGTGACCAGCTCCGCAACTATCTTAGGCATGGGAGAGCAAGCAAGTATTCAAGTATTGGCAAGCCAAGCAGATAATATGCCCGCAACAGGGGTCATGGTGCGTTTAACCTTAACAGGTTCTGCCAGTGCGGATGTCATAGAGAAAGAAACGGATGAAACAGGCTATGCCCGCTTTACACTCACTGATGCACAAGCGGAAACTGTTACATTGACAGCAAGCAGTGGTTCAGTAACTCAACAAATACGCTTGTATTTTGGCGCAACGTTAACGCTATTACCAACCACGGTGAACGCGCTAACCAATACAGAACTTACCGCATTATTGAAAGATGGAAATAACAGCCCCTTAGCAAATCAATCAGTGAACTTTCGCTTTGTTAATAATAATAATGAAACCTTATCAGCTGCGAACGTGCAAACAGACAGCACAGGGATAGCTAAAGTGACCGTGACTGATATAGAAGAAGATGGCGGGGTTGCTTTAGTCAATGCCAATGTTGGTACACTCAATGCCCGCGCAACGGTGAATTTTCGCGCTGTATTTGGACAAAATCGCCAACTCGAAGCCAGTAGTAATGCAACGTTATTAGCCATCAATCAAATTGCAACCATTACTGCCAGAATTATCGATAAAAATAGCTTACCCATTGCAGGACAAGCAGTTACATTTAATATCAGCACATTAACAGGTGGAACTGCACAAGCCTTATTATCCCCTATCACTGGTATTAGTAATGCACAAGGGGAAGTTATTGCAACGGTGAGAGGAACAAGCGCAGAAAATATTCTGATTACCGTTCAAGCAGACACCGCAAAGCAAACCATCCCAATATACATTGGTGGACGTGTACAACTTTATCCGAGCATCAATAACGGCGTTGCCGATGGTAAAACCGCTAATACGTTACAAGCCATTGTCAGCGATGCGTTTGGCGCGATTATTCAAGGCGTGCCTATTCACTTTCAAGTCAACAGTGGCAATGCCTTACTCTCCGCTCCCAGTGTCATTAGCGACAGTAAAGGACAAGCACTTGTGCAAATAACCAGTACCCAAATTGGTACTGCGACTATCCTTGCAAGCGTCGGTACAACAAACAGCGACCCAGCCAGTATTAACTTCCTCAACAGCCACATTAATGCCAATATCGCAACGATAGATACCATCGTCAGCAATAACAGTGCGCCCGCAGATGGTAATAGTGCTGTAACGCTCACGGTTATTGTGCGTGATAACAATGGCAACCCCATCAGTGGACAAACGGTGAATTTACTCAGCAGTTCTGGCTCTGCTTATTTATCCAGCGTCAGCAGTATTACAGGGATTAATGGCAGTATAGAAATCACTATAACCAATACAATTGCCGAAACCTTCAGCATTACCCCCTACGCGGGCGGTAAACAAGGCAATCTCAGTACAATAACCTTTGTTACCACCAGTGCTACACTCAGCCTAAGCGCAAGTGAAACCCTCCTACCAACAGGCGGAAGCACAACAATCACCTTACAAGCTCGTCAACCAAACAATAATAACCCCGCCAGTCAACAAGCATTTACCGCCAGCGTCTCAGGTTCAGCCCGTTTAACAGGCGTTCCTACTGTCACCGACAGCGCAGGACGAGCCACATTTACCGTTACTGATAATCTTGCCGAAACCGTTGTTTTACAAGTCAGCAGTGGCGCGACGGTTCAAACTTTAACCCTCTATTTTGGCGCAAGTTTAAGCCTACAACCCACCACCAGCACAGGCTTGACCAGCAAAACCCTCACTGCTTTACTCAAAGACGGTTTTAACAGCCCTCTACCCAATCAAACAGTGACTTTTCGCTTTACCAACACCAACAACGAAACCTTAACCCCTAACAGTGCCATTACTGCGAGTGACGGCACAGCCACCGTGACAATTACCGATATACTCCAAGACGGTGGCACTGTTGTAATTCAAGCCAACAGTGGACAAGTCACTGCACCAGCAGCAACCATTCATTTTTTAGCGACTTTTGGCAATAACCGCCAACTAGCAATAAACAGTAGCGATACCGTACTCGCAGTCGGTGATAGCAGTACCATTACCGCAACCATCACAGACAATAATGGCTTACCCATTGTCGGGCAAACCGTACAATTCCAAGTGAGCAACCTGAATGGCGGTAACAGCACCGCACAATTAAGCACAAACTCAGGGATTAGCGATGCACAAGGCAAAGTCACGACTCAAGTTACCAATGCACAAGGCGAAAATACCCGCGTTACCATTCAAGCAGACACCGCTAGCCAATCCCTGCCTCTCTACTTTGGCGCACAACTACGGTTTACCAACACCCCACAAGAAGGCGTTGCTGATGGTAATACCCAAACAACACTGCTCCTCAGTCTCAATGATGCCAATAATCGCGGTATTGCAGCCATTCCCGTTTACTTCAACGCCACAGGGCTGGCATTACTCGACCAATTTCAAACAACCACCGACGACACAGGACGTGCAACCATCCATGTTAGCCATCATCAAATTGAAACAGTGACGATTAATGCACAAGCAGGACGTTTAAACGCCAATGCACAAGTCAATTTCAACATCAATGTAACCGAAGCCAGCACTATCCGTTTAACCAGCGATATCAGCACCCTTTCACTGGGCGGCGTAACCACCTTAACCGCACTCGTACAAGACGCACAAGGCAATAACGTCCGCGATGGCACACAAGTTCGTTTCACCAGCTCACTAGGCGTTATCACTGCCACCGCTGTCACCCAAAACGGACGCGCAACAGCAACGTTTAACGCCAGCACCCAAGCAGGGCTTGCAACCCTTTCCGCCAGCGTCAACACCAACACAGGCGTTATAACAGACAACTTTAGCCTCACGATACAAGCAGGCAGTGCAGGCATTATTGAAATTGTCCGCGTAGAACCACGCATTATCGGCATTGCGGGCAGTGGTGTTGCACAAACCGCCCTGCTTGAATTTCTTGTTAAAGACAACCTCGGCAATGCAGTTGCTGATGGAACAAGTATCACCTTCCATCTAGGCAATCGAACCCTAGGCGGTGGAGAAAGCATTTACACAGACGAAACAACCAGCAATGGCAACACCAGCGCGACCACCGTAACCAATAACGGACACGCACTTGTTACCCTCAAAAGTGGACATGTTGCAGGGACGATTGACGTTATCGCAACGACAGGCACGAACAACAACGCCATCAGCACGACTGCTCAAGTGACCATTATCGGCGGACGTGCAGATGCTGATCATTTTTCGCTTGCAGTGGAATATCAAAATATTGCGGGCGGTGTCACCTTTGGACTGACAGATAAAATCACCGCATTTGTGGGAGACCGTTTTGGCAATATCGTTATTGATGGCACAGCAGTCAGTTTTATTACCGAAGGCGGCACAATCGGCACAAGTATCGGCGGCGGTGGCTTTACCAGCACAACCACACTAGGACAAGCCACAGCAACGCTACAAACAGCAAGCCCTACAACCCCCAATTTAGGAGGAATTCCGACCTATCGCACAACGGGCTATTTATGCAACACCCCCTACACCGCCACGACAAGCACCATCAGCCAAAGCCTCTGTGGCAATGCAGGACTTGTGCGTATCGTGGCATATACGACAGGTAGCGAAAGCTTTATCGATAAAAATGGCAATGGTCAATTTGATATTGGTATCGATAGCTTCACAGACAAAGGCTATATAGACCGCAATAGCAATAATCAGTGGGATCAAGGAGAAGTTATTACCCGTCAAGGCGACCTAAGCGAGCCTTTTATCGATGCAAACGATAACAACACATTTGATACAGGCGAACTTTATATCGATATCAATAGCAACGGTCATTTTGACGCGCCTGATGGAATTTTCCAAGAAAACACCACCATCTGGACAAGCACACAAGTGCTTTTCTCAAGCAACCTTGCTCAACCTACCATCACCCCCAACACCTTCAATATCAATAAAGGCGGTAGCCAAGAATTCCTGCTCTCAAATATCAGCGATATTTATGGCAATGCTTTGGTTAAAGGCACTAGCATTACTGTTACAGCCACAACGGGGCTATTAGTTGGTTCAACAAACATTGTACTTGATGATACCTTAAGCACATCCTCACAACTCAGCTTTAGACTGCTCTCAGTACCAACTACAACAGGGACATATCCAGCCGCTACGGATAGTATTATCACGATTAAAATTGATTCTCCCATCAGCAATGAACAAATGGGGGGCAATGGCTCAACAACCCTCACTATTTTCGGACAAATCAATACACCATAATATTTTGATTATCCGATATAAAAATTAATAACCCTAATTTTGCGAGATTTATAAAATAAAACTCGCCGAACTTAGGTTAATCAGCAAGATATAGCTCCCCAAAATGCGCCTCTTGCAGAAGGACAATGTGAATTAAAATGACATTTGACGAATGGTTATTACTTGCTAAAAGCAAAGAGTCTTTTGAAAGGTCGCTATGTCTTGATGAAATTCCTCAAGATGTGTCACATGAACAAATAGTTCCTGTGTTACTGGCGTTATTAGAGGATGAAGACGAGCTTGTTAGAACCTGTGCGGCTGAAGAACTAGCGATATATTCCGAACATCGTGAGGAGCTTATCAAAGATGCTTTGAAAAAAATGCTAGAAAAAGAAAGTAGTGTTTTAGCACAATCCTATGCAATCATCTCTTTTTGTGAATTAGCTGATGAAAATGATTTAAGTTTTATCATTCATTTTTTCCAAAACGCGGGTGAGGCTTATTTAAAAATAAATGTAGCAACGGGTTTATTTTTAGTTGCGCAGAAAATTTTGATTAAGCATTTCGATAATGCAATTTGGAATACTGACAATGATTATCCTCTTCATCGTCATCTTCGTAGCAGTTCTATAAACTTAATAAAATATGCTTTTGAAAGTATTTATCTTTCTAAGCTTCATGTCATTAATACACTTGAAGAGGTAATCTCTCAATCGGGAGAGGAAATTGGCATACACGCTACAGCTAGTAACGCTTTAGAACAGATAATAAATTTAGATTCGGGACTTCGTGAGAAAAAATAAATCCACAGGCTTAGTAAGGTGGACACCACCCACTTTACCACTACGATTTTTGCTTGTTACCAAGCTTTGCTTGCCAAGTACAAGCGTAACTTAAGATTGATACGTTCAAGTACAAGCCAAGAGCTTGGCGAGTAGGCTTTACCCAGTGAAACTTGGTAACGAGCAATATGCAACCTCTAATTTTTTTGGAGAAGTGTATGACAAGTTCTTTTTTTGAGAAGTATCCTGTTAGTTGTGTATATAACAATAGGAAAATCATATTAATTTGGCAAACAAGCGACCAAGTAAGTGACACTTTTAGATTAAGTGAAATGAATAGATTGCTTTTTGCTAACTCGGAAGAAGAATTAATACAACTACTTGAACCAGCAGAAATAAAAGAAACACAGTGGAAAGAAAGCACAGAAATAAATATCAGTAAATTTCTTGCCCAATTAAGCAGATTAAAGACTAAGCATTCATCATCAAAAATAACATGCAAACAATTAGTTGATGGTTGGAATTTTATAGAAGATATACTTAGGACTTTTCACCTAGATAAGGAATCAAAAAAATTAAAATCCCCCATTCTAAATAAAGTTTATAAAAAATTGTTTTATGGTTGCAATCTTCCATCTGTAACGCCAGAAGGTGAATCATATTCACCAATATGGACTAATGAGGAGATATTTTTAGTACGTAAAGAATTTAGAGATATATGGTCTTTCTTGAAAAAAGAAAAATATGTTCCATTTTAACTTAAATAAACATAAGTAAGCCAAGTCGAACAGCCGAATAAAACCATCGAATACACCATCGATGCCAAAAACCGCCGAGTGGGTAAAAAAGTCAATGGGATTCTAACTCAACACTTTATTTATCAAGACAAATTTAAGCCAATGTTCCTGATTATATTCTCAAAAATGGCAATATTTATCGCGTTATCTCTGACCACTAACGTTTAGAATATATATAGCAAACGCGCCACAAAGTGACTTAAAGTTGGGATTAACAGTTTTCATAGGACTGCTAGTCCTCGGCATCGTTTTATAGTGCGTTTACTATAATTTCGCAACAATCAGATTAAACTTACAAATTAAATTGCGCTTTAGCCTTTTTCCAGTGTTTTTTCAAAATTGGACGATTAACGCTGGTTTCACCATTGGAAGATTCACCCGAAAAATGACAAAATTTTTCAGGGTATTCAGGATTATTAAATTTATTCCACTCTTTATAAGCATCTGCGCTCATTGGTTTTTCAAGGTTAAAGGGTATTTTTACGCCTGTGCGAATGCAAAATCCTGTTAAAGTTGTGCTTTGTTCCTCTTTTTTAGGCACTTCTTGTGCTGTCACTGATGAGGCAGTTAATGGAAACACATAAGGCAGGCTATTGCTTTTAATAAACTCTATTTCACGAAAGGCTTCGTCATAAACCTGCTCATCTACTTGTCTTGCACGCTGAATTAATACGCCCATTTCTTTATTATTCATCATAGAGAATTCATAAAGATTTAAAGAGGTAATGACCATGTCGTCATTATTTAAATAACATTTAGCATGTACATCCGCGTAATAGCGCAAGTCGAGATAACGTAGGGCTTGTAAAAAGTTACGTTCATCTTGCTTTAATTCTTCTTTGCCGAAAATAATAACGGTCTTTTCCCGTTTAACATTATCACGATATGTCAGTAATTCACGAAAATCTTTGGATAATTTTAAATAGGGAGAAACTAAAATTAATCGTTCACCTGCATTTTTTATCAAATCACTAATGACGGAAACCGCCTTCTTGGTGTCCAAAAATTGCGCCATCTTTATGTTCCCACGTTTATTAAACTTATAAAAAAACACTTAGCTGATACAATAAATCCCAATCTGTTAAAAGATAGGGATTTTTAATTATACGCGCTAAAAATTGTTGTACCAATAAATTTGGATGTAAGAATGGCGGATAATGATTTTATTTTGCTAATTTCAGGGTTTAAAAAATAAAAAAGGCACGTTGTTAAAACGTGCCAATGCAAATATCAGGAGTGGTTTACAAAAAGCTTAATTAATAGCGGTTGCCTTCGGGTTTATCCGTTGCGTAACTATGAATGGTGTAACGGATGGCGCGTCCTGCGCCTTCTTGACGAACTAAACCAAACCCTGGTTCTGTTGCGGGACGGTTGACGATGAAAGATAAGGCTAGTGATTCGCGCCAACGGTTAGAATCAAAGGCATTAACTTTGATGTATTGGTCAGGATAGGCTTTGCGACATGCGTTGATTTCGTACATAATCGCCGCCGCATCTTTCAGGTCAAACATGGGCATTTGCCACATTTCCCAGTAACTATTGCGGGGGTGTGGGTCGTCGGTAAATTCGACGCTCACTGCCCAGTTGTTTTTTAAGCAATATTCTATTTGGGCGCGAATTTGCTCATCGGTTAAATCGGGTAAAAAAGAGAATGTGCCTTGTGTTATGCGCATGATGAGCTTCCTAACTTAGTAGCTAGCAGTTGGAGTTGGGACAAAGTCGGCGGTGTCGGTGGATTCATAGTTAAAGGTGACATCTTTCCATGTTTCCAGTGCTGCCCGTAAGGGAGTACACCATTTTGCGGCTTGTTCTAAAATCTCCCAGCCTTCATTGACAATATCGCGTCCTTCGTTACGGGCTAATACCATCGCTTCCAACGCGACACGATTAGCAGTTGCGCCTGCTTGAATTCCCATCGGATGCCCAATTGTGCCACCGCCAAATTGTAAGACGACATCGTCGCCAAAGAGGTCGAGCAGTTGGTGCATTTGTCCTGCGTGAATCCCTCCAGAGGCGACAGGCATTACACTGCGTAAAGAACCCCAATCTTGTTCGAAAAATACGCCATTTTCTAAGCAAACAGGCACGCGGGGTTTACGTAGAATATCGTAGAAGCCTTTTACTGTATTGGGGTCGCCTTCTAATTTACCGACGACAGTCCCAGCATGGATATGGTCAACCCCAGCTAAACGCATCCATTTGGAGATAACACGGAAGCTAACACCATGATTTTTTTGACGGGTGTAAGTGGAATGTCCTGCACGGTGTAGGTGGAGGAGCATGTCATTTTTACGCGCCCATTTTGCCATAGATTGAATGGCCGTGTAGCCAATGACTAAGTCAATCATCACGATGGTGCTACCGAGCTCTTTAGCAAATTCGGCGCGTTCATACATGTCTTCCATCGTGGCGGCGGTGATATTGAGATAGTGCCCTTTGATTTCGCCTGTTGCGGCGGCGGCACGGTTGATGGCTTCCATGGCAAAAAGGAAGCGTTCACGCCAGTGCATAAAGGGTTGTGAGTTAATATTTTCGTCATCCTTAACGAAATCTAGTCCACCTTTCAGGGCTTCATAAATCACTCGTCCGTAGTTCTTGCCTGATAAGCCTAATTTTGGCTTAACCGTCGCGCCTAAGAGGGGGCGACCAAATTTGTCTAAGCGTTCCCGTTCTACAATGATACCTGTCGGAGGGCCTTGGAAGGTTTTCACGTAGGCGACAGGCAGACGCATATCTTCTAAACGTAGAGCTTTTAAGGGTTTGAAGCCGAAGACATTGCCAATAATTGAGGCGGATAAGTTGGCAATAGAACCCTCTTCAAATAAATCCAAGTCATAAGCGATATAAGCAAAATATTGCCCTGCTGCATTGGGGACTGGGTCAACACGATAAGCTTTTGCGCGGTACATATCGCAAGCGGTTAAACGGTCTGTCCACACCACTGTCCATGTGGCGGTGGATGATTCCCCAGCAACGGCGGCAGCGGCTTCAATTGCGTCCACACCTTCTTGAGGGGTAATCCGAAAGAGCGCGATAATATCCGTCTCTTTTGGTTCATAATCAGGTTGCCAATATCCCATTTTTGCGTAGGACATAACGCCCGCTTTATAGCGATCTTTTGGGTCTATTACCGTATTCATATCTTTTGTCATTATGGAGTTCCTCCCTTGGATGTATTACGGGATATAGACTAAAGGAGATTAATCATGAATAAAAATGAATAATTATAATTGTATTTATATATAAAAATTTATGATTAATTAAAATTTGATAAAAATGATTTATTTTAACTTGACGCGAAATAACGTCATTTAAAACGGCTTTTTCGCGTCAATACCTTTAGTTAAGGAATTTAAAGATGTTATCCCATCAATCGCTGTTGTGCTTCGCGGTACTTTTCGGCGGTTTTAGTTAAAACAGCATCGGGCAATACAGGGGCGGGCGGTTGTTTATTCCAATCCAACGTTTCTAAATAATCCCGTACAAACTGTTTATCGAAACTAGGTGGACTGATGCCTGTTTGATATTCATCGGCTAACCAAAAGCGTGAGGAATCAGGGGTTAATATTTCATCGATGAGAACAAGATTACCCGCTGCATCTGTTCCAAATTCAAATTTAGTATCGGCAATAATAATACCTTTGGTCAATGCGTAATCCCGCGCTTTGCAATAAATCGCAATACTTGCCGCTTTCACTTGCAGGGCTAATTTTTCGCCAATCAAGTCGCTCACTGCTTCAAAACTAATATTTTCATCATGTTGACCAACAGCCGCTTTACTAGATGGGGTAAAAATTGGCTCGGCAAGGCGGGCTGCTTGTGCTAACCCTTCGGGTAAGCGAATGCCACAAATCGCGCCTGTCTTTTGGTAATCTTTCCAACCTGAGCCTGCGACATAACCGCGTACAATTGCCTCAACGGGAAGCGGTTTTAATTTACGGGTGACAATAGCACGTCCTTCAATTTGGGCGCGTTCACTGGCATCCGTCACGACTTTTTCTAGCGAAATATCGGTTAAATGATTAGGAATAATATCGCCCATCATTGCAAACCAGAAATTAGATAAGGTCGTTAAAATCTTGCCTTTTTCAGGAATAGGCGTGGGAAGAATCACATCAAATGCGGATAAACGGTCGCTGGCAACAATTAATAAATGGTCATCATCAACCGCGTAAATATCACGCACTTTTCCCCGATGTAATAAGGAAAGTTGCGTTAAATGAGATTCAAATAAAGCACTTGTCATTGTTTAAGTATCCATCAATAAATAAAATTTTTGGGGGGCAATTATCCCATAACTCGCTTATCAACGCTGTAACAACACGGTCAACAAAAATAAGCTTATTTTACAAACTGCTGGCTAATTTCTTTAAATTGTGCCGTTCCTGCTTGTTGCAACCATTCAAATATCACCATTTCTTGACTGACGATTGAAATCCCTGCCGCTTGCATTCGAGCTAAGGCTAAGGTTTTATCTGACATTTTTCGTGAAGAAACCGCGTTTTCTACTAAAAACACCTCAAACCCCTGTTTTAAGAGACCAAATGCCGTTTGCTGTACACACACATGCGATTCAATCCCCCCTAAAATAAACTGTTTTCTTTGCACGGCTTGAATTTTTGGGAGGCAAAGCTCTGACTCAGTACAACTAAAATGTACTTTTTCCATCAAAGCATGATGCGGTGCTAAATCACGCAACTCACTGACAGTCTGCCCTAAACCACTCGGATATTGCTCTGATACCAACAAGGGTATTTGCAGTCGATTCGCAACTTGCATTAACGTTTGACACGACGCAATCAATCGTTCAGCCTCTACCATGGCGGGCACTAAACGCGCTTGTACGTCAATAATTAATAAACATGAATCTGTGGCACACATTAACGACACGATAAAATCCCCCTTTCGCAACCTTAAAAGATAAAATTTTTTAATAATTAATTATTTATTTTAGATTTTAACAACCAAAACATTACAACTACTCGCCTCTAAAATATCCGTTGCCTCTGAGCCAAAAAGTTTAAAAAACCCATGTTGCCCATGACTTGCAACAACAATTAAATCAACCTCCTGTTCTACCGCCAAGCGATGAATTTGTAACGCCACAGGCCCTGAATTTAATAACCATTTATCAGTCAGTTGTGTTTCACCCAATTCACGTACTAAAGACTCCATCCGCTGATGCGCGTCTTGCACCTGAATTAAATCCATCTCGGTTAAAACTTGAGGCGCGAGATTTAACATTACCCCCGTATCTAATCCAGTGACAACATGCGCTAAACTCAAGCGTGCCTGAAATAACTGCGCTAACTCAACCGCATGACGCGCAACACTGACCGTATCGGTATTTAAATCAGTAGCGAATAAAATATGTTTATACATAGACATTAGCCCGTTTTTACTTAACTCATGCTAGAACTAGGAGTAACTACTTTTTTTGGTTTACGGAAAAAACGATGACGTTTTTTTACAGGCGTTTGCGTCTGCACGCTCTCACCTGATACAGAACTCACATTCATCTCTCCTACAATTTCACACTTACTCGAAGCTACTTCTGTAACCACTGCGCTGGTAACAGGCTGAACAGCATTTACTTTCTCTGTTGCCACCGTGACAGGTACACGCGGTTTTTTCGCCTGATTTGCTCGATGCGAATGCGACTTCGTCGTTACATGAGCAACTTTTACAGAATTCACCGCCGATTTTTTCACCAAACTTGGCGCGATCAACAAACTATCCACCACAGAAAGCACAGGAATTTTATGCCCAATATAAGTTTCAATATCACTTAACGAATAAACATACTCCTCACAACCAAAACTAATCGCCAAGCCCGAAGCCCCAGCCCGCGCTGTGCGCCCAATTCGATGCACATAATCCTCCGCATCCTGTGGCAAATCATAATTAATCACATGCGTGACAGCAGGAATATGCAAACCCCGCGCAGCAACATCAGTCGCCACCATAATCGCAACCTTTCCCACTGCAAACTGCTGCAACAACTGCCCACGCCGTTTTTGCACCACATCGCCAGACATCAAAGCAACCGAATATCCCTGATTCGCCAATATCTGACACACCTTCTCCGCTGTTCGCTTCGTATTGATAAAAACTAATACCCGAAAACCACTTACAACTTCATTTTTCTGCGTTGCCAACTGCTCACGTTGCAAAATTCCCAACAATAACGGCAATTTTTCCTCAGAACCCACATGATATAACTGCTCAACCATCTTATCGGCGATGACTGCCTCAGTATCAATTTTTACAAACTGCGGATTATTCAAACTCTCATACGCTAACTCTTGCACCCGCAAAGACAAAGTTGCAGAAAACATTAAATTTAAACGCAAACTTGGCTTAGGTAACTGCCGTAATAAAAAGCGCAAATCTTTAATAAAACCCAAGTCGAACATACGGTCAGCTTCATCCAACACCACCGCTTGCACAGCTTTTAAATTAAAAACACGCTGTTTGTAATAATCAATAATCCGTCCTACTGTACCGATTAAAATATCGACTCCATCAACTAACTGATTTCGCTGAGACTGATACCCCTCGCCTCCATAAACGGCTAAAGATTTCAACGACAAATGTCGAGTTAATAAAGTACAGTCCTTTGCGATTTGCAATGCAAGCTCTCGTGTTGGTGCAAGAATTAATGCACGTGGTTGATTCGCCTGACGCTTTTCAGAACAGGGATGTTTTAACAAATGCGCCAAAACGGCTAATAAAAACGCAATTGTTTTACCCGTCCCTGTTTGCGCCTGTCCTGCAACATCCTGACCTGCAAGCGCAAGCGGCAATGTCTGTGCTTGAATGGGAGTGCAATATTGAAAACCTGCAGCATGTAATCCCTGCAACAAAGCAGGGTCTAAAGAAAGAGATTCGAAAGTGATTTCTGTTAAATGAGTAGCTGTATTCATAGCGTCTTTTTACTTATTGTTAGTCGCTGATATTACTTGAATAAATGATAGTCCTATCTGTAAAAAGGACTAAGATGGATATGTTACACAGTGACAGCACAAATGCTGAAAGAGATTGTTAACATCATAAAACGCATTCTACTCTACCCATTTATAAAATGGCTATGCAGATATGATGCAAAATTAAAGAAGGAGGGGACGTATTACGTTCTAATTCGAGAAAAAACGCGCTTTAAAAAAAGACTGTTAATCCTTAAAAGATTAACAGTCTTAAATTAAAAAGCTGAATTTTAAAGTATTATGCCACTAACGCTGAACGGCGAGTAAATTGGAGTTCTCCATTTTCTACTGACACTTGCACAAGGTCATTTGGCGCGAATTTCCCTTGTAATATCGCTTGCGCTAACGGATTTTCTAACGCATTTTGAATCGCCCGTTTTAACGGTCTTGCGCCATAAACAGGGTCGAAACCAACTTCGCCTAATAAATCTAGTGCGGCATCACTGATACTTAACTCGATACTCATCGCACCTAACCGCTTACGCAATAAGCCAATTTGAATGCCCGCAATCGAACGAATTTGCGCTTTACCTAACGGATGGAAAACCACTACATCATCAATACGATTGATAAATTCAGGGCGGAATTGTTGGCTAACAATCTCCATAACAGCGGCTTTCATCGCATTATAATTATCCTCGCCCGCCATTTCTTGAATCACCTGCGAACCCAAGTTAGAAGTCATCACAATTACCGTATTGCGAAAATCGACCGTACGCCCTTGTCCATCGGTTAAGCGTCCATCATCTAAGACCTGCAACAACACGTTAAAAACTTCAGGATGCGCTTTTTCAACTTCATCCAATAAAATCACGGAATACGGTTTGCGTCGCACGGCTTCCGTTAAATAGCCACCCTCTTCATAGCCCACATAACCAGGAGGTGCGCCAATTAAACGGGCGACGGTATGTTTTTCCATGAATTCAGACATATCAATGCGTATCATTGCCTCTTCAGTATCAAATAAAAATCCTGCTAAGGCTTTACAAAGCTCTGTTTTTCCAACCCCTGTTGGGCCTAAAAATAAGAATGAACCATTCGGGCGATTTGGGTCGGCAAGCCCTGCGCGAGAACGACGAATTGCGTTAGAAACTAATTTCACCGCTTCACTTTGTCCAACAACCCGCTGATGCAAGGCTTCTTCCATACGCAATAATTTATCGCGTTCCCCTTCCAACATTTTACTGACAGGAATGCCCGTCCATTTCGACACAACTTCGGCGATTTCTTCATCTGTCACTTTATTACGCAATAATTGCATTTCCTGCGTTTCTGCTTTGCCCGCAGCCGACAAACGTTTTTCTAGCTCAGGAATGCGCCCATATTGCAATTCTGACATACGGGTTAAATCGCCCGCACGGCGAGCGGTTTCTAGTGCGAGTTTTGCCTGCTCCAACTCTTCCTTAATATGCTGAGAACCTTGCACCGCAGCTTTTTCGCTATTCCATACTTCATTTAAATCAGCCAGTTCACGCTCAGCGCGTTGAATATCCTCGTTAAGCTTTTCTAAGCGTTTTTTCGACGCATCATCGCTTTCTTTTTTCATCGCCTCCCGCTCAATTTTTAACTGAATCAAGCGACGGTCTAATTTATCCATGCGTTCAGGCTTAGAATCGATTTCCATCCGAATCCGACTTGCCGCCTCGTCGATTAAATCAATCGCTTTATCAGGCAATTGACGGTCAGTAATATAACGATGTGACAAAGTGGCAGCGGCGACAATCGCGGGGTCTGTGATATCAACCCCATGATGCACTTCATAACGCTCTTTTAATCCGCGTAAAATCGCAATCGTATCCTCAACATTCGGCTCATCGACCAAGACTTTTTGAAAACGCCGTTCTAAAGCGGCATCTTTTTCAATATATTTACGATATTCATCCAACGTCGTCGCACCAACACAATGCAACTCACCCCGCGCTAAAGCAGGTTTTAACATATTACCCGCATCCATCGCGCCTTCTGCTTTGCCCGCGCCAACCATCGTATGTAATTCATCAATAAACAGAATAATTTGCCCTTCTTGCTTGGCTAAATCATTTAAAACCGCTTTTAAACGTTCCTCAAACTCGCCGCGAAACTTCGCCCCCGCGATTAACGCACCCATATCTAAGGATAAAACCCGCTTTCCCTTTAAACCTTCAGGCACTTCACCGTTAATAATCCGTTGTGCAAGTCCTTCAACAATCGCCGTTTTTCCAACGCCTGGCTCACCGATTAAGACAGGATTGTTTTTAGTCCGCCGTTGTAAAACTTGGATTGTCCGACGAATTTCATCATCGCGCCCAATAACGGGGTCTAATTTACCTTGAATAGCACGTTGTGTTAAATCAATCGTATATTTTTCTAAGGCTTGACGTTTTTCTTCGGCATTGGGGTCGTTAACCGACTCTCCGCCACGCATTTGTTCAATGGCTTTTTCTAAAGCTGTTTTATCAACGCCTGCTTTACGTAATAACTCCCCTAACGTGCCTTGTTCCTCTAAAACTGCGAGCAAAAATAATTCACTAGAAATAAACTGGTCGCGTCGTTTTTGCGCTAATTTATCCGTTATATTTAATAAACGATTGGTATCATTAGAAATATGTAGCTCACCCTCTCGCCCGCTGGTGGTGGGCAAACGGTCTAAAATTTCGGTTAAGCCTGAACGTAATTGATTGATATTAGTCCCAACTCGCATCAATAAATGCCCGACACTGCTATCATTTTGGTCAATTAAGGCGAATAAAATATGTGCAGGTTCGATAAAACGATGATTACGCCCGACAGCAAGGCTTTGGGCTTCTGACAATGCTTGTTGAAAACGAGTCGTTAATTTGTCCATATTCATGATTAAGTATCCCCTCGGTTATGATTTGCTTATTGCACGATGTAAGGATAGCAAGCGGAATTACAAGGAAAATAAACTCGAGTGAAAGGGCTTGAATTATGGGGAGGGATGACTAGAGAGGCATGGGGGAAATGCAAGGTTTTTGATGCTAATTTGTTTAGTTTTAATAATGAGTGAAACGCCAACCCTTATTCATCATTACTTCAAAAGAACATATATCTTCTGGGTTACCACTTAACTTGTTTTCTCGTGTTAGTATTGCATTATCAAATATATGTATATTTGATTTATCTAGTGCATTTTTAAATTTCTGTCTTAACTTTTTTTGCATTTCTTCGCAGATAAACTCATCTTCTTTTTTCGTTTCAATGTAAAGAACAATATTTATTTTTTCTATACGACATAAATAGTTTGCAAATACTTTCTCGTCGTCTTCTGCATTTATCTTAAATGGCAATAAAGCTGAAAGTGTTGAAACAATTTTAATAGTTATATCGTTAACAAACGCCTTAATAAATTCTTTATCGGTTCTATCTAATGACTTGCTTTCTTTAGCAGTATTAAAATTCTTTACTTCTAATAGCCATAAGATAGATTTTTCTACATCAATCACTAAAAAATCAACGCCACTAATTCCATAGTTTTTTTCTTCTGAGTCTGTGGGATTTAGTTTATCCATTAATTTTGGACAAATTAATTCATTTAATCTTTTAAATTTTTCATAAAATTTAGTTTCATCATACTTTATAACCTGATAATTTTTGGGAAAGTTAAAACATAACTCTTTTTCACTAAATGCTTGTTGCATATTATCTATTACTCCGCATAAATCTGACCGACTGCATCAACTGTTCTTCAGAAGCAGTAATATCGCCAATATCATCAATATCATTTGCTTGAGTAACGACTGTATTATTTGTTTCCTTGTCCAACTGCAACCCAAACCACCGAACCTGCACTTTTTTATACTGTTCTTCTGTCAAACAAATTTCAATTTCACGGAGTAAAAATAAGCTATGCGTTGCGATGAAAACTTGCACGCCATGTTTAGAAAGTTCTAATAAAATCGGCGCAATTTCTTTAATAAAATGTGGGTTTAAATTGGCTTCGGGTTCGTCCCAAAATAAATAACCATTTTGTAGCGCGTTGGTTTGTATTAACCGCGATAGCATGGCTAATTTTCGTTGTCCTTCAGAAATTAACTGCGCTTCTAAGCGTCCTTTTTGGGGCGTATTTAGGTAAAAATTGCCATTTTTATCTAGTTCCAGTTTTCCACCAATAAATTCCTCTATTTTATTCACAATTGTTTGTAAACGTTCATCTATTTGTCGCAATTCAAGACCACCCAGCGCGACGCAGACATCGCGCCATGTTTCATCCAAACGCATATAGTGCTTGTCATAAATTGCTTGAAAATTCTGATAAATACCCAGCATTTCCCGTGTGGAAATATAAACAGGGGTTTTATTGATGTATTTAGCGGGCAAGTGTTGAAGTTGGATTTTATCTTCTTTTTTCTGTAAAAAAAGCTGTAAATCACATTCAGGATTTTCAAAACTAAGCTGAATTTCTGCCTGTTCTTGTTGATAACGAATTAAATTGTTCAGAAAGTCAGGACGAAAAACTCTGAAAAATTTATCAGATAAATCTACGTTTAATGTTCCTAAATCGGGGTTTATATCTACTAGGTTGCGCTCCGCAACGGCGGATAAAGTTGCGTAACAGCTTTTAAGAATATGGGTTTTACCTGTCGCATTTTCACCAATGAAAATATTGAGTTGGGGACTAAATTCAAAAGTTTCATTAGAAAATGCCGTGAAGTTTTTTAGCGTGAGAGTTTTAACCGTTGAGTGGTAAGTTGAGTGATAATCAGGGATTTTTTGAACTAATTCCAATAATATTTTAATAAAATCATCAATATTTAAACTAGATTTTTCTACCCATTTATCAACGCCTAATTTTGAGGCTTCAAACGCATCTTGAACGCCACCTTTACCTGTGAGTAAAACCAGCGGAATTTGAATATTTTTTGCTTTAATCTGTTTAATTAACTCTAAACCATCCATTTTTGGCATTTTTAAATCAATGATTGCAATATCAAAATCATTTTTAATCAGTTGTTTTAAACCTGCTTCGCCATCGTTTGCTGTGGTTACAATAAAATCATCTTTTAAAATAGCATTAAGTTCTTCACGCATTTCTTGCTCATCATCAACGGCTAAAATTTGGTATTTATTTGTATTCATGACTAATTATTTCCTATCGGTAATTCAATGTTAAAACATGCACCTTGTGGGATATTGTCTTGATAATCAATATTTCCCTTTAATTCCTCTAGTGATTTTTTTACAAAGTGTAATCCCAAGCCTGTGCCGTGGGCTTTGGTGCTATGGAAAGGGGAAAAAAGATTTTTTTGCTGTTCTTCAGATATGCCTGTCCCGTTATCGCACACACTAAAGCCGACAGTTTCCACATTTTTCCACGTTTTTATCAGAATTTGCGCATTGTTTATTGTTTCTAAAGCATCGCGGGCATTGCTGATTAGATTAATTAAAATTTCTTGCAAAATAAAGTTATTCGCTAACGCTTGCGGATTATCGGGAGACAATTCTATTTGTAAAGTAATTTTATGCGTGTCTAATTGGCTGGCAAAATACTCTTTTACTTGGCTAACAATGGCGTTTAAATCAATATTTTCTACCTGTTTACGGTCGCCACGAGCAAACTCTCTAAATTTTTCAATAATATCGTGTAAGCGGTCAGCCTGTTTTAAAATGCGCTGAAAAATTTCTTGCCCTGTTTCATTCGTTAACTCACCTTTTTCTAAGGCTTTTAAACCCCGTTGGGCAGCCAGTCGCAAAATACCAACAGGATTATTAATATTATGTGCAACACCAGAAGCCATATAACTAAGATAATTCAGTTTTTTACTTTCTTCTAAAGCAATTCGTTGTTCACGTTCTTGTTGTTTTAAGTGTTCATTTTCTGCTTGTAGCTTTTCAGAAATAGCTAAAGCACGTTGAGAAAAATATTGTTCTTTTTCTTTATCACCTAATGCTCTGTAAAAAGTTGCTAAAAAATTACAGCTATTAGCAACATCTATGTGTTCTTTTTCTAATTTTTTTTCACGAATATCTAAAGCTTTTTTAAGAAATTCCTCTGCTTTCTTGTAGTTTCCTTGATATTGATACACAAGACCAAGATTATTCAGACTTCTAGCAATAAGAGTGTGATATTCCGAAAAAATTTTTTTTTGGATATCTAAAGCTTTTTTAAAAAACACTTCTGCTTTTACATAATTTTTCTGACGCTGATACAGATTTCCTAAGTTGTTATAACTATTGGCAATACTGTTATGATCTTTCCACCGATATATTTCTTTCCGAATAGTCAATGCTTCCTCATAATAAGATTCTGCCTCTTGATACTTATTTTCACGTTGGGCATCATTACCCAATTTATCTAACATGTCCGCATATAGTAGGGTTTTATTATTTGTTATCTCTTTTTTCATAATTAGATTATTAGTCAAAACAGGAAGAAGTAGAGAAAGCGGATGAAATGTGGCTAGATAGCAGAAAACAGAATTACAAATATTACCAATTTAGTCATTAAGTTATAAAAAATACCAAAAACATATAACGTTTTTAGTAGCACTATTTATTGTTTTTTACTTTGTACGTGAGGCGTTAGCTTTTTTAAAGAATTCTCTTTCTTTTCTCGTATCACCCACCGTTTGATAAACTTTGGATAAATTCATTAGTGTCTTAGCAACATCAGGATGTTTTTCTCCTAATCGCTTTTCACGGATGGTCAAAGCTTTTTCAAGGTGCGTTATTGCCTGCTCATAGTCTCCAATATCTTTATAAATATTACCCAAATTATTTAAACTACTCGCTACATCAGGATGTTCCTCTTCCAATACTTTTTGGCGGATACTCAAAGACTCTTTAAAGAGTTCTATAGCCCTTTGATAATCGTTATTATGGAGGTGATAAATAAGTGCCAAGTTGTTCAAACTAGTAGCAACGTCAGGGTGCTCTATTCCGAGTATTTTTTTTCGAATAGCTAACGCTTCTTCATGATATTCTTTAGCCTTTTCATATTCATCTAATTTTTGATAGGCTTTTGCTAAATTATTTAGACTATTAGCGACATCAGTGTGTTCTATTCCTAACATTCTTTTTTGAATAGTTAGGGCTTTGTGACTAAATTCTATTGCTTTTTCATAGTTCTCTAGTTTCCGATACACGTCAGATAAACAGTCAAAACTATTAGCTATATCAACAGACTCAGCTCCTAGCGTTTTCTCTTGAAAAGGGATTGCTTCATCAAGCAATAACGATTTTGCTTTTTCATAATCACCTAACGCTAAAAATGCTTTTGCTTTATTTACCAAGCATTTTGCATAATTTTGTTCTTGTCCTTTTATGTCTTTGAATAGTTCTGAAGCTTCTAAAAAACTATCAACCGCTTGTTGATAGTTAGCTGTGTTTAGCGCGTGTACACCTGCTTCAGCTTTTTCATTTGCTAACCGTAAGTGTTCATTGAAGTTCATTGTTTACTCTCCTCATAATAAAGCAAATAAAACTTATTTAAATATACAGGTAAAATTAGTGTTATTCATTAAATCAAGTTTATTAAGTGTGGTATTATAATAACATATTACATTCAATATTTGAATTTTTACGTTCAGAAAACGAAATTCTTACAAAACTGGAGTTATTTACGAACTTCAGGCAATGCAACCGCATATAGCAATAGTGGCAATTTAAAAAACGTGCACTCGCTCGCCAAATGGTTAATATATTAACTTCTTTATAACTTGCAGACAGTCTTAATAATGAGCAACGAAAATAAAACCATCCATGAATTTGATTTAAATATTATTTATGATTATTTTTCAAACACTGAACGGCAAGGGCCGGGAAGTGCAGATATAACGCTCAAAGCATTGAGTTTTATAGAAGGTCTTACCGAAAAATCCAAAATTGCTGATGTTGGTTGTGGAACAGGTGGGCAAACAATGGTGTTGGCAAAAAATACTGCTAGCACAATTATTGGTGTCGAATTGTGGGCTGATTTCATCACACAATTTAACCAAAATGCTAAAAACCAAAACGTTCAAGATAGAGTGAAAGGCGTAGTTGGTAATATGGAAAGCCTTCCATTTCAAAACGGTGAATTGGATTTGATTTGGTCAGAAGGGGCGATTTATAACGTTGGATTTGAACGGGGGTTGAGCGAGTGGCGAAAATTTCTGAAGCAGGGCGGGTATATTGCTGTTACAGAAAATACTTGGTTTACTGAAGAACGCCCTGCTGAAATTCAAGATTTTTGGCAGAAAGCCTATTCTGAAATAGATACGATTTCAAATAAGGTTGCTCAAATGCAAAAAGCAGGTTATCTCCCGATAGCTACTTTTGTCGTCCCTGATACTTGTTGGACAGATTATTATGCTGCGCAAGCAGTGAGACAAGTGGCTTTTTTGAATAAATATCAGGGCAATAAAACGGCAGAGGCGTTTATAGATTATCAACGGTATGAAGCAACGCTATATGATAAATACAAGCAATATTATGGTTATGTGTTTTATATTGGGAAAAAAATTTAAGGCATATCTGATGTGGGCTTTTTAATTTACGTCATCTATTGATGTTTGGAGGGGTAAGTGAGCTTAATTACACGTTTGCCATTTCTCATTCCACGAGTCATTACATGGGCAGAAGAAGTTGCTAATCAAGTGGCTATTAGTGGTGTCGCACTGACCGCGACACAAATTGCGGATGCAAAAATAGTCGGTGTGCAACAGCCTGAACGCATTCGATTGTTAATTGTTGATACAATTCCTTTACCAGAGGAAGCTGAATTACACGCAGCCGCGCAACAAATCGGCTTTTTAAGTGATAATATTTCAGGTCTTACTTTAGGTTATGCCATTTTAATTCGAAGTGGTTATTTAAACCGAACTTTACTTTCTCATGAATGTCGCCATGTTGCTCAATGTGAGCAAGCGGGTTCTATGGATATTTTTTTATCCATATATTTAACCACGGTTGTGTTAATGGGCTATGAAAATTGTCCCTTTGAGCAAGACGCATGGATGCATGAGTTGTCTTAGTCTGTATCTTAATTAGCCGGATTAAAAAGAGAAAGAGTAAAGTATTGGAAACTAAAGGTACACATAACAGACCCTGTAAAATTGACTGTGAAGCCTTAAGACAAAATGTTGAGTTATATCTCAATGCTCACCATTAAACGCGCGGCCCGTTTTGGAATGACTGAAGGGAGAACTCGCCATGCGTTAAAATGTCTAGGGATTATTAGATAATTATGCAATCATTCAATTTTGAATTTTTACGTCCAGAAAACGAAACGCTTGCAAAATTGGGATATTTAGCGGAAGCCGTGTTATTTATTGATGCGGGCAGTACCTTAACCCGTTTACGCAGTTTTGCCGAAGCATTAACCAAAACCATTTATAAACTAGAATGCTTGCCACAACTGCCACAAGCCAGCTTTTACGACTTACTCAATGATACTGTTTTTACCAGTTCTATTAATAAATCCCTGCATTATCAATTAGATTATTTACGAATTTCAGGCAACGCAACCGCACACGGTAATGTTGGGGATTTAAACACCGCACAAAATGCGCTAAAAACCGCGCACCAGCTCGCCAAATACATGGCAGTGCACTATTACGGCAAAAAACTAGCTGATTTACCCGACTTTCAAACCATCCTAGACCCCCGCGCTGAATTAAGCCGTTTAAAAAAATCTGTTTCTCGCTACGAAAAAGAATTACAAGCCCAACAAGAAGAACTCCAGCGGGTGATGAACCAATTAGAAGCGGAACGCCTGCGCAATCATGCCACGCTCACGCCACCCACGCCCAACGAACAACAACACCGCCAGCAACAAAGCCAAAAAGTTGCCGATTCTCTGCAATGGGATGAAGCCAAAACCCGCGCTTTACTCATTGATACGCTGTTATTACAAGCAGGTTGGGATATCAATAACCGCGAACAAGTCGGGCAAGAAGTTGAGGTGATTTATCCCGATAACCAGTCAGGCAAAGGCTATGCGGATTATGTTTTGTGGGGAAATAATGGACAGCCTTTAGCGGTGATTGAGGCAAAACGCTCAGGCAATCACAATTTGCAAGCAGGACGCGAGCAAGCGCGTTTATATGCGGATGCCTTGCAAAAAATGGGTTATCAACGCCCGATTATTTTTTATAGCAATGGTTATGAAACGTTTATTTGGGATGACCAACAATACAATACTTATCGACGGGTTTACGGTTTTTACAGTAAAGAAAGCCTAGAATATCTGATTTATCAACGCCAATACCGCCATAAAAATTTAGAATGTCACAACCCTAACCCTAAAATTGTCGACCGTTTTTACCAAATTGAAGCGATTAAAACCGTCGCCGCCCATTTTCAAAGTCAACGCCGTAAAGCCTTGTTAATTCAAGCCACAGGTACAGGCAAAACACGGGTTGCTATCGCCCTTGTAGAATTACTTTTGCGCATGAGTTGGGCAAAACGGGTGTTATTCCTTTGTGACCGTAAAGAATTGCGCACCCAAACCGACGAAGCCTTTAAGCAAAATCTGCCCAGCGAACCGCGTTGTATTATCGGTGAAACGACTCAAATCGACCAAACCGCACGGGTTTATATCGCCACTTATCCCAGCATGATGAATCGCTTTACTCAACTGGATGTCGGATTTTTTGACTTGATTATTGCTGATGAATCTCATCGCAGTATTTACAATAAATACAGGGATATATTTGATTATTTTGACACGTTGCAAGTCGGTTTAACGGCAACGCCTGTGAAATTTATCAGCCGTAATACTTTCAGTATGTTTGGTTGTGAAAATACCGACCCGACTTTTGAATTTGGTTTAGAAGCGGCGATTAATAACCAACCGCCGTATTTAGTGCCTTATCGAGTCAAAGATTTAAGTACGGATTTTTTACGTGATGGCATTCATTACCATGATTTAGATGCAGAACAACGCCAACAATTAGAGGAAGATTTAGGCGAAGAAGACGCGCAAAATACGCAAATTGAAGGCAAAGACATCGGGCGAAAAATTTTTAGTGAAAGCACCGACAGCATTATTTTAGAAAACCTCATGAAGCACGGCATTAAAGATGCGACAGGCTCATTGGTTGGAAAAACAATTATTTTCGCGCAAAGTCAGAAACATGCGGAGCATTTAGAAACGATTTTTTGTCAGCTTTATCCGCAATTTGGGACGCGGGTGTGTAAAGTCATCCATAACGCGATTCCCAAAGTAGAAAGCCTAATTCGAGAATTTAAACAAGCACATAGTGATTTTCGCATTGCGATTTCTGTCGACATGTTAGACACGGGTATTGATGTACCTGAAATCGTTAACCTTGTGTTTGCAAAGCCTGTTAAATCATGGGTGAAATTTTGGCAAATGATAGGACGCGGGACACGTTTATGTCCGAATTTATTCGGCGCGGGAAAAGATAAAAGCGAATTTCTAATTTTTGACCATTACAGCAATTTTGATTTCTTTGAACAAGCTTATCAAGAACCTGAAGATACGGGGAGTAAATCTTTATTACAAATCACATTTGAAACCCGTTTAGCCTTCGCCAAGTCCGCACTCTCGCGCAATCATGCACAAGCTTTTGATATTGCTATCGGCTTAATTCGTGCTGACATCAATGATTTACCCAGCGACAGCATTGCCGTTAAACGTGTACAACGGTTAATACATGAGTTACAACAAACCCCGCTTTTACAACAATTTACCGCGACGACACAAAATCAATTAGAAAAGCACATTGCGCCCCTGATGAGCAATCGTGTGTTGCATGACCGTCATGCCACTGCGTTCGACAAACTGATTGCTCAATTAGCAAGTTGTTTTATTGAAAAAGCCAGTTGTTTTGAAGTTTATAAAGCTAGATTACTCAATGAATTAGACAGTTTAGCGGTTAATATTCAAGCGGTTCGGCAAAAAGATAAGTTAATCACTGAAATTCGGCATGAGTATTTTTGGCAAACGCTGACTATTCCCGCTTTAGAACGGGTTCGGATGGAATTGCGGGGCATTATGAAATACAGCCAAGCCACACCCAGTAGCAGTTTTAGCATTCCCAGCACCAGCACCGCAGATGCAGGCATTGAAGAAGTTGAACGCGAGATGCAAATTATTGGCGCAGACCAAGCGCAGTTATATCAAGCCAAACTGAAAAAAATCTTGAAAGAAATGGCAAAAAATAACCCCGCGTTGCAGAAAATTCGCAATAACGAGCCAATTAATGAAACTGACTTAAAAATGCTCACTTCTACGCTTTTAACCACGCATCCGACGGTCAGTTTAAAAGCCTTAAATGATTTTTATGAACGCACGGCGACAGAGTTACATCTGACTTTACAAGAGCTTGTCGGTATTGATGAGCAAGCGATTGATAAACATTTCAGCGACTTTTTATTGCAACATCCCACGCTAACCGCGCAACAAACGAAGTTTATTCGGTTGTTAAAAAATCATATTGCTCAATTTGGCAGTATAAAAATTGAAACGTTTTATGAACCTCCTTTTACCAGTCTTTCCGAGCAGGGCATTGATGGCGTATTTCAAAAAACGGATATTGATATGTTGTTTAATGTGTTAAAACCTTTTCTTGTTTCGAGTCGGGCGTGATGGGTTGTTTTTAGGATTTTTGCTACACTATCCCGTTTTGCTTAAATGCCTCGTTTTCCTCATTTCTTTTTAAATAGGGTTTATTCAATACATTATGCTGACAGGTCAATTAAGAAACGACATCGATAAACTGTGGGAAAAATTCTGGACAGGGGGAATTACAAACCCTTTAACCGTTATTGAACAAATCAGTTATTTAATGTTCGCCCGAATGTTGGATATGCAGGAAGAAATGGCGGAGCGTAAATCTGCACGGACGGGGAAAGCTTTCCCGCGTTTGTTTCCTGAAGGGGCAGAAGGGCAATTATTGCGTTGGAGAAATTTTAAAAATCTGTCAGGAAATCAATTATATTCACATTTAAAAAATCAAGTTTTTCCCTTTTTTGCACAATTAGGTAAACAAGTCGGACAAGAAGATATTCAGCAGGCGTTTGGACATATTGGCGAATACATGCAGGATGCTGATTTAGCGATTAAAAATGAATCGGTTTTAGTCGCTGCCTTAGAAATGGTCGACGCGCTTCCTTTGGGGCAAAGTGATGTAAAAGGCGATATTTATGAGTATTTGCTCAGTAAATTAACCACCGCAGGGATTAATGGGCAATTTCGCACACCTCGGCATATTATTGATAAAATCATTGAATTTCTTGACCCGCAACCGACAGAGGTTGTTTGCGACCCTGCGTGTGGCACGGCGGGCTTTTTGGCGCGGGTGATGGAGTATTTAAACCGTCAACATTCTAGTGAGGCGGGGACTTTGTGCGATGAGGAAGGCAATCCGCATTATACGGGAGATTTATTAGAGCCTTATCGAGCGCATATTCATCAGGCGATGTTTTGGGGTTTTGATTTTGATACGACGATGTTGCGCGTTTCTAGTATGAATATGTTGTTGCATGGGGTGAATAGGGCACATATTCATTATCAAGACAGTTTGAATAAGTCTATTTTGCAACACTATCCGCAACAAGCGCATAATTTTTACGATGTTATTTTAGCAAATCCGCCTTTTAAGGGTAGTTTAGATGAAAGTAATACAAACCCCGAATTATTGGCAATGGTGCAGACGAAAAAAACGGAGTTGTTATTTGTTGCGCACATTTTGCGGGCGTTGAAGTTGGGCGGACGGGCGGGGGTGATTGTGCCCGATGGCGTGTTGTTTGGTTCTTCTAAAGCACATCAGCAGTTGCGGGCGCGTTTGTTGGAACAGAATCAGTTAGAGGCGGTTGTGAGTTTGCCGAGTGGGGTTTTTAAACCTTATGCAGGTGTGAGTACCGCGATTTTGTTTTTTACGAAGGGCGGAGAGACGGAGCGCGTTTGGTTTTATGATGTGCAGGCGGATGGTTTTTCGTTGGATGATAAGCGTAATCCATTGAAAGATAATGATTTACCTGATGCGTTAGCGCAGTGGAAAGTGTACCGTCAGTTGTTGCAAACGCAGGCGAGCGTTGAGGCTTTGCAAACAGCGTTTGGGGATAGAACGCAGAAAGCGTTTTTAGTCGAGGCTTCGGAGATTCGGGCGAATAATTATGATTTGTCGATTAATCGGTATAAAACTGTTGTGCATGAAGAAGAATCGTATGAAGACCCGCGTGTAATTTTACAGCGTTTAATGGCGTTGGAAGCGGAAATTATGGGGGATTTGAAGGATTTGGAGGGGTTATTGTGATGTGGGATATGGTGAAGCTGGGGGATGTTTGTACCTTATTGACAGATGGAACACACTATACCCCACCAGATTTGGGTTATGGTATTCCCTTTTTAACGGTTAAAGATGTATCCGATGATGGGCTAGATTTTTATAATTGTTCAAAAATTTCAATTGAAGAATATCAAAAAGCCGATATTGGTAATTCTGCCCCTAAATTAGGTGATGTTTTGTTTTCTAAAGATGGAACAGTTGGAAAGGTTTATGTTGTAAAAGAAAATATAGAATTTGCTGTATTATCATCCTTAGCAATTCTTCGTCCTAATAAAGAACTCGATTCAAGTTATCTTGGTTATGTATTGAAATCACCCATTGTTATTTTACAAGCTAGTAAAAATAAAACAGGTTCTGCTTTAAGAAGAATTATCCTAAATGATATTAAAAAAATTAAAATCCCCCTCCCTCCCCTTGCCGAACAAAAACGAATTGCCACTATTCTCGACAAAGCCGACGCAATCCGACGCAAACGTCAACAAGCCATAAAACTCGCTGACGACTTCCTACGCGCCGTTTTTTTGGATATGTTCGGCGACCCTGTGACGAATCCGAAGGGGTGGGAAAAATTATCAATTGGTGAGTTATGCACAATTGTTAGAGGTAGTTCTCCAAGACCTAAAGAAGACCCTAGATTTTATGGGGGGCTAGTTCCTAGATTGATGGTTGCAGACTTAACTAGAGATGGAAAACTTGTAACACCAAAAATTGATTATTTAACAGAGGAAGGAGCTAAAAAAAGCCGTTTTGTTCAAGCTGGTACAGTTGTAATGGCTGTTAGTGGCAATGTTGGACTTACGTCAATTCTTGCAATAGATGCATGTATTCATGACGGTTTTATTGCTTTTAATAAATTGAATTCAAATCGAGTAAAACCAGAATTTCTCCAAGAAACTTTAATGTTGATGAAAACGACTCATGTATCTAGGCAGGCAGGAGCAATATTTCAAAATCTAACTACAACTCAAATTAAAGAAATGAAGATTCCTTTACCTCCTATAGAGTTACAAAATAAATATCTAATATTAGTTAAAAAATTTACAGAGATACCTATTAAGCTCAGCGTAGATGAGCTATTTAATTCCCTCTCACAACGCGCATTCTCAGGCAAACTCTAAACCTGCTAGCCTCTAAAACCCTAGCAGATTTACAACATGCCCCCGAACTCAAGGACTGCCAGTCCTTCGAGGACTGGCAGTCCTAAATCGTGCACCCCTCGCCAACTTTCCGCCAACATAATCCATTCACACAATCAACAAGTCTTTTAACATAAACTATTAACGCGAGTACGGCGAGTTTTATAAAATAAAACAGAGACCTGTTAGGTTTTCAAAACCTAGCAGGTCTGTCGGAACACGCGAATCGGTTTGAAGGACTGGCAGGGACTACTCTCTTATTTTTTATCAAGATTCATCAGACAAGATTAAAACCTTGTCTGAATCAGAATTTTCAGAATTAAAAAGACAAGAAAATTAAAAGAATAAAAAATTATGTTTTTAATTGTTTTTAATTCTGCTAATTCTGATTCAGACAAAAAAAGACCTGCTAGGTTTTCAAAACCTAACAGGTCTCTGTTTTATTTTATAAATCTCGCCGTACTCGCGTTAAATTATTAATTATTCGCGAGAGTCTTTAAACATCCGATAACCGCTTATCATGGTGCTGACCAGACTTTGACGGGACATAATGTCCTCACGAATCGCGGCGTAAATATGTATCATCACGAAAATTAATACTGCCCACATGCCTAGCTGGTGAAAAGTATGGACATCTTGGCTTTGTCCAACCAGTGGAATAAACCAGCCAAATAGGACATATTGCCAACTGCCTTCGCCCGTGCCTTCCGCGTATAAGGCAAATCCTGTCAGCATCATAAACGGTGAGCCTAAGGTGATGAAGAAAAACATGGCGAGTTGTGCTAATGGGTTATGTCCAATGTATTTTTTGGGTTCTTTGGCAAGAAAGAAGTACCAACGTAATTCATAAATGACTTCTGACCACCATTTGAGATTGAATATCGGTAGGATAAACAATTGTCTGGAGTGGTGATTGCCAAAAAATGCCCAGTATATCCGCGCAAAAAAGCCGATAGTGAAAATGTAGGCGGTGACAAAATGGGTAAAGCGGATATAACCCATGATGAAGTGTTCACTCGCTTCCCCGCCAATGCTGGGCAGGGGATGAGAGATTAAGTAGCCTGTAATCATTAATATCGTGATGCACAGCGCGTTAATCCAGTGCCATAAACGCACAGGAATTTCATAGACATAAACCGATTGTACATAACGGAATTTCGGTTTTGTTTCTTCGGATGTTGCCATGTGAACCTCCGTTATAAAACTTTGACTTTTGCCAGTTCTTGCCCGTCAGGGGAGATGACGTGGGTAGAGCAGGCTAAACAAGGGTCAAAACTGTGTAGTGTCCGTAAGATTTCTAAGGGTTGGTCAGCCACAGCGACGGGGGTGTCGAGTAGTGAGGCTTCGTATGCACCGATTTGTCCTTGTGGGTCACGCGGTGAGGCGTTCCATGTGGTAGGGACAACGGCTTGATAGTTGGCAATTTTGCCATTTTCAACGACAACCCAATGTCCTAGTGCACCACGTGGGGCTTCCCCGTAGCCAACCCCTTTGACTTTACCCCATAAGGTTGGGTCCCATTTTTCCATATTGGCGGTGTTGGAATCGCCTGCTTTGATGTTGGCAATGAGTTTGTCGAATTGGCGACGCATTTCATGGGCTGACCAAGAGGCTTCTAAACCCCGCGCAGCGGTGCGTCCTAAGGTGGAAAACAGCGCGGTAACGGGTAGCCCTAAGTCGCTTAATAGTTTGTCGACGGGTTCTTTAAACTCGGGCATGTTTTTGGCGTAGCCGATGATGTAGCGAGCCAAAGGCCCGACTTCCATCGCGTGACCTTTCCAACGGGGGGATTTAATCCAAGAGTATTTGGCAGATTCGTCGATTTGTTCGATGTTGGTCTTTGTGCCTTTGGATTTGCTACCGAGTTCAAATTTTGGCTCAGTAACGCCGTCCCATGGGTGTAAGCCTTTGCTTTCATCGGCGTAGGCATACCATGAATGACTGACAAACTCTTGAATTTGGCTAGGGTCACGTAGGTCGACATCGTGAACGGTGGATAAGTCGCCGTTAAGAATCGCGCCTGCAGGCATTAACAGGCTCTTATTGGTGTAGTCGTTTGCAATATCAGGGAATTCACCATAAGACAGTACGTTTTTACCTGATAAACCACCGCCATATAACCAGTCTTTGTAAAACATGGCAATGGCTTTAAGGTCAGGGACATAGACCTTGTCAATAAAGTCGATGGTTTGGTCGATGATACTGCTGACCATGTTGAGGCGTTCCATGTTAATCGCCCCGACCGCGCCCGTATTATCCAAGTTAATTGCGCAGGGCATCCCGCCAACCAGCCAGTTAGGATGGGGATTTTTTCCACCGAATACAGTGTGAATTTTAACAATTTCTTTTTGGAAATCTAGGGCTTCTAAGTAATGCGCAACCGCCATTAAGTTGGCTTCGGGCGGTAGTTTATACGCAGGGTTGCCCCAGTAGCCATTCATGAATGGCCCTAGTTGTCCTGATTCGACGAAAGCTTTTAAACGGGTTTGAATATCAAGGAAATATCCAGGGGAGGATAGGGGCCAACTGGAAATACTTTGGGCTAATTCAGAGGTTTTTTTCGGGTCGGCTTTTAACGCGCTAACGACATCGACCCAGTCTAATGCATGTAAATGATAAAAATGAACTAAATGGTCATGTGCGTATAAACAGAGTTGCATTAAGTTACGAATGATATTCGCATTGGTTGGGATTTTAATCCCTGCTGCATCTTCTACCGCACGAACAGAGACAAGCGCGTGTGTGCCTGTACAAACGCCACAAATCCGCTCACAGAATGCCCAAGCATCGCGGGGGTCGCGCCCTTTTAAAATCACTTCTAAACCGCGCCACATTGTCCCCGTAGAAACGGCGTTACGAATGACGTTGTTTTCGTCTAAATTGACCTCACAACGCATATGCCCTTCGATACGGGTGACAGGGTCAACAACAACCCGTTTGCCACTATCATCTAAAGAAAACCCGTTAGGGGTTGTTACCACTGCCATTATTGTTCGCTCCTTTCTACTGCATTATCACTACTGTCTGTCGTTTGGATGGTGTTGCCTTTGCGGGCGCGTTGAATCGCGGTTGCGGCGATGTGGGCGACAATCGCACCACCCACTGCGCCAGCGGCAACCATGCCGACTTTATCCGCTTGGGCTTCAACACCGATGTGTTCGCCCATTTTGGCAGCCCCGTCGAAATAATGTCCGACATCGGTAACGCGGTCATAAAATGAGCCTTTATCCCAAAAGCCATCTTCAGAACAGCCAATACAGCCATGACCTGAGCCAATCGGGAAAGATACGCCTTCATTCCAGCGCACAGTAGAACAAGCGTTATAAGTCGTCGGCCCTTTACAGCCGACTTTATACAAACAGTAACCTTTGCGAGCGTTTTCGTCGTCCCATGTTTCCACATATTGCCCTGCGTCAAAATGCGGACGGCGGTAGCATTTGTCGTGAATCCGTTGCCCATAGAACATTTTAGGACGACCTTGGCGGTCTAATTCGGGTAAACGTCCAAAGGTGAGCATATAAGTGACAACGCCAGTCATGACTTCTGCAATCGGTGGGCAACCAGGAATTTTAATGACGGGTTTATCTAAAATGACTTTATGCACAGGGGTTGCTTGAGTGGGATTAGGCTTTGCGGCTTGCACACAGCCCCAAGAGGCACAAGAACCCCATGCAATAATGGCTTTCGCGCCTTCGGCAGCGCGTTTTAATTGTTCGACAAAGGGTTTTCCACCGATGATGCAATACATCCCATCTTCATTTAAGGGCGGATTACCTTCAACGGCAAGAATGTAATTGCCTTTATACTTGGTAATGGTTTCTTCTAAACAGGCTTCGGCTTGATGTCCAGCGGCAGCCATTAACGTATCGTCATAATCCAATGACAACATGGAAAGCACCACATCCTTAGCGAGGGGATGCGCGGAGCGAATAAAGGATTCAGAGCAACAGGTACATTCTAAGCCGTGTAACCAAACGACAGGGGTACGTGGTTTAGTTTCCATTGCATGAGCAATTTGTCCGACATATTCGGGCCCTAAACCCAATGCGGCAGCAGTTAGACTGCAAAATTTGAGGAAACTCCGCCGAGTGATGCCTTGTCGGCGCATCACCTCGTAGTAGGTATCAGTTGTGGACATGGTGGTTTTCCTAGTTCAAAGACTTTTTGAAAATGCCTTACACACTTGTTATTAGGCATTGAGTTATCACAAGCGTATAAATGAAACAGATGAGGTACTCACTATAAAGAAAGTGAACCCTGTTAATCAATCTGAATTTTTAAGGGAGAAAAGAATAGAATTCCTGAGTTTTTTGCTCTATTTTTAGCGAGGATAATAGTTGATTTTAATAATAGGTTATATGGATTTTATTTTTTAAAATAAATGAGTTACCAGTTAAAAAGGCTTAATAGTGCGCTAACTTATCTTGTTTTATGCGTTACGAAGTGAAACACGTAGAAAAGAACGATATGGTTGTACTAAACCAGAGTCCTATTTTTGTCTGAATCAGAATTTTCAGAATTAGCAGGATTAAAAAGCGTGATTCACCTGACTTTTTGGTTTGAGGGTTTTAAATCCTGTTAATCCTGATTCAGACAAGCTGTTGTCTTTTTTTAAAAGAAACTCGCCGAACTGTCGTCGAGAGCCATCGTATCGGGTGAAAATACAATGTCCTGCATTTATTCCCACAGTGACCAGAAGTAATCTATTGATTGTTGAAACCAGTTGCCTGTATTGACATTGTTTAATGCAATAATGGGACGTTCTGCAATAGCTTGGTTGGCAATGCGAATAATTAAACGTCCATAAGTTGCGCCCGCACTGACAGGCGCAATAATTTTACCGTTTAACTGGATACTCGCACTTAATTGGGCATATTGTCCTTTCGGAATTGTAATATAAAGAGAATCTGCTAAACCTAAAGCCACTTGTCCGACTTCTCCTTGCCAGACTTTTTCATTATTTAAGGCTTGTCTGGGTTTATAAAGTTCGTAAGTTTCAAAAAAGCGGAAGCCGTATTCCAGCATTTTTTGATTTTCATCAGCACGTTCTGTTCTGCCTGCTGTGCCCATAATAACGCCAATTAAACGCATTTCTCCTCGTTTAGCAGAGGCGATTAGGCAATAGCCTGCTGTTTCGGTATAGCCTGTTTTTACCCCATCAACGCTGGCATCTCGCCATAATAATAAATTGCGATTTGTTTGTGTGATGTTGTTGTAAGCAAACTCTTTTTCTGAGTAGTAGCGGTAATATTCTGGAAAATCTCGAATTAAGGCTTTTGCCATATAGGCAAGGTCGCGCGTAGTGCTGTAATGATTTTCTACGGGTAAGCCCGTGGTATTGGCATAACGGGTATTTTTAAGCCCTAACTGTTGTGCTTTGCGGTTCATCAGGTCGACAAAGGTTTCTTCAGAACTGCTGACGTATTCCGCAAGCGCGACGCTGGCATCATTGCCTGATTGGATAATCATGCCTTTGATTAAAGACTCTAGCGGTACACGACTGTTGACTTCAACATACATGCGTGAACCTGACATTTTCCATGCTTTTTCGCTAATCAAGACTTCATCGGTCAATTTAATCCGCCCTGTTTTTAAGGCTTCAAAGACGATATAAGCCGTCATGAGTTTGGTTAGGCTTGCGGGGTCTATACGTTCATCTGCGCCTTTTTCCATCAAAATGGCATCGCTGTGAAAATCTAGTAAGAAGTAGTTGCGTGCGGATAAGGTTGGTGGCGTTGGGGCAAGGTTCGTAATGGATTCAGCGTGACTTATCCATGGGTATATCAATAAACCCAGTAATAAGAGGCTGTAAAATCTTCGCAAAATCATCATGATGGTCACTTTAATTTTAAAGTAAAAAGGGGTTTACCTATCTTTGCAGGATTAATGCCCATATTGCCTGATTAAGGTGTACTGAGCAGGCGGATATTGACAAGGCGATTTGCTTGATTTATCAGCCCAATTCGTTTTGCTGCGTCATAGGCAAGACGAATATTTGTCTGGTTATCAGTCAATCTGTCGTTAATCGTCACAATCACGCTTTGTCCTGTTTGTAGGGAAGTGACTTGAACACGGCTATATAAGGGTAATGTTGCATGGGCAGCCGTCATTTTGTATAAGTCGTAAACTTCGCCGCTGGCTGTTTTCATCCCATGTACGCCTAAATCGTACCAACTGGCATTTCCACGGGTTTGATAATTCACGGGTTGGGTAATCGTTGGCGTGGTTGTTCGAGTAGCGGGGTTAGGTAAGGTTGTTGTTGCCGAGCTAGCGGGGGGATTGGCAACGGATGAGCGGGGAGCGGGCGTAACGGTGTGCGTTGGTGTTGTATTGGCACAACTGCTGAGACCAAAAGCTAAAAGGGTTAATAAACTTAAAAAATTAGTGCGCTTGTCCATAATACAATGTTGCAATGTCGGTGGCTAATTGATAAACCGCCATCGCGTAGCGGTTACTCCGATTGTAGCGGGTGATAACAAAAAAGTTGTTTAATCCAAACCAATAGGCTTTCCCTTGTTCAGTTTCTAAATCAATTAAAAGCCCTAATGTTTGGTCGGGTAAATCGCCATAAAATAGCAAGCCATTTTGTTTAAACCAGCCTAAAGAACGATTCATTTTAAAATCCAGACTTAACAAGGTTTTTTCCGCGTCGGGGCGTACTTGCGTTGCAATCATGACGGGTTGTCGAGTTTGCCAGCCATGTTGTTTGAAATAATTGGCAACACTTCCAATTGCATCGGTTGGATTTGTCCAAATATTGCGATGTCCATCGTTGTCGAAATCGACGGCATAGTTGCGAAAACTACTGGGCATAAATTGCCCTAAACCCATCGCGCCTGCATAAGAGCCTTTTAAACTTAAAGGGTTAATTCTTTCATCTCGAGTTAAGAGTAGAAAATTTTCTAATTCACCTCGAAAGTAGTCGGCACGGCGCGGATAATTAAAAGCCAGTGTTACGAGTGCGTCTAACACTCGATAACTGCCCATGTTTTGCCCGTAAAACGTTTCTACGCCAATAATCGCAACAATGAATTCAGCAGGAACGCCATATACTTGTTCTGCACGTTGTAAAGCCGCTGCATTTTCTTGCCAAAAGGCAACCCCGCCATTAATGCGTTTGTCATTAATAAATATTTTGCGGTATTCATACCACGGGCGGGCTTTGCCTGATTTTGGTGGGGTAATGGCTTTGATAATGCTTTGTTTGACTTCGGCTTGTGCGAGTAAGCGATTGAGGGAGGCATAATCAAAACCGTGTTGATTTACCATATCCGCAATAAATTCCGCTTGTGTGGTCGCAAAACTATTAAGACTATAGAAACTGAGTAAAAGACTCAGTCCAATTGATTGGATAAAAGCTAAGGAAAAGTGTTTATTCATGATGGAATACAGTCAAGAAATAACCGTGAATGTGTACTGTCAGTTTTAAGAATAATCAGTTCGACAACAGTCGTTTATGTGTGTGTACCCCCATTAACAGTCCAAAACCAGCCATCAGTGTTACAACAGAAGTACCACCGTAACTAATCATGGGTAGTGGTACACCGACAACAGGAAAAATACCTGTTACCATTCCCATATTGATAAAAATGTAAATAAAGAAAGTCAGGATTAAGCTACCTGCTAATAGGCGAGAAAAACTGCCTTGTGCTTGTGCGGCAATTATCATGCCTCGTGTGAGAATAAAAATATAAACTGATAGTAGTAAAAGAATCCCTAATAGCCCAAATTCTTCGGAATAAACTGCAAAAATAAAGTCGGTGGAGCGTTCAGGTAAAAATTCTAAATGGGATTGTGTGCCATTTAACCAGCCTTTGCCATAAATCCCGCCTGAGCCAATGGCGATTTGTGATTGAATGATATGGTAGCCTGTGCCTAAAGGGTCGGCTTCAGGGTTTAATAAGGTTAAAACCCGTTGCCGTTGATAGTCATGCATCACATTCCAAAGGGCATAACCTGCAACGGGTGCGATAGCTAATAAGCTGAAAATCAATTTCCATGGAATCCCCCCCAATAACAGGACAAATGTCCCCGCCGCGCCTACTAATAAGGCTGTTCCTAAATCAGGTTGTTTGGCAATTAATAACATGGGGACAGCTATCAATAGCGTTGCAATGGCTAAACGAAAATAGGTCGGCGGTAATGGGCGGTCAGCAACAAACCAAACAACCATTAAAGGAACGGCTAATTTCATTAATTCCGACGGTTGAAAGCGTACAATACCAAAATCTAACCAACGTTGTGCCCCTTTGCTGATGTCGCCGATTAAAATCACTGCAATGAGCATAATCACGCCAGCTAGATAAATCCAAGGAACCCAACGTATTAATTGCTGAGGGTGAATCTGTGCAATGATAAACATCACGCCGAATCCTAATAAAATTCGTAATGCTTGTTTAAAGACAAGGTCTAAATCTTGCCCATCAGCACTGTAAACAACCACAAGACCGATGGAAGCTAAGATAATAAGACCAAATAATAAGGGTTTATCTAAGTGTAAAAAATGCGTGGTGTTCAGATTGGTTTGCATGACAGGCACAGACCATCGGGAATTAAGGATACAATGTTACTATTGTATCCTGTTTTATTTGTGGATTGACGCTTAACAAACGGATTGATTATTTAAGCCTTGTTTTTATAAACGGCAATTAGGCGTTCTGCCTTGTTTTTTTGCGGTCTCATATAATTGCATAGCTTGTGGCATGGCATTAGATAATTGTTGAATACGGGTTTCGTGGGCGGGGTGGGTTGATAAAAACTCTGGAGGCTGTCCTTGACTGGCGGCTGACATGTTTTGCCAGAGTTGAATACTTTGGCGAGGGTCAAACCCTGCATTTGCCATCAATTGCAAGCCGATAATATCCGCTTCACTTTCTTGCGTGCGTCCATAAGGTAATAACACGCCAAATTGTGCGCCAACACCTAACGCTGCCATGGTCAATTGAGCGGTTTGTGATTGTGGATTAGACAGTGACGCTTGCACCGCTTGTAACCCTGTTTGTAACAAGGTTTCTTGAGAGACACGTTCATTGCCATGTTGTGCTAACACATGCCCAATTTCATGCCCGATGACTGCAGCTAACTGGTGCTGATTATTTGCAACGGGTAAAAGCCCTGTATAAACCCCGATTTTTCCACCAGGTAAGGCAAAAGCGTTTACTGATTCATCATCTTGAAATACAGCAACTTCCCAGTTTTGTACATTACTATTTGTCACTCTCACGATAGCATTGGTAATACAAGACACATAAGTCTGTTTACGCTTATCTGTCGATAAAGGCGTTTCTTGCTTTAAGTTCTCAAACGTTTGCAAGCCCATTTTATCCATTTCATCAGCAGGCATAAAAACCAACTGATTACGTCCTAAGGGAGATGTTGCACAACTGTTTAAGAAAAGTAGCCCCCCTAAGAGCCAACATCTTTTTTGGTTCATCATAGTTAACCTCATACATAATCAACGTGATAATGCAAATAGTAGCGGTAAAAAAAGGCGTATAACCCTATCGTTAATACGCCTTTGAATCTCTATTTTGATAATGGATTAAAATCTATCGTCATAACCCACGATATTATCTTCTAAAAATGCATCAGCTTTCTTCCCAAAACCACCTAAGCCTTTTAATTCTACTTCTAAGAAGAAACCATGCAGATAATCACCTTCAATCGTATTCAAATAGCGACGTGCAACGCCTCGTATTGCCCAACAGCAACTTTCATACTCAAGTCCTAAAAAGACCTCTAAATCTTTACGCGCATCTAGCGAATAATTCCAACGTCCTAAGCTGCGCCATTGAGACGACAAAGGAAACCGCCAAGAAATATCCGTTTGTTCTAAACGGTTTTCACGTAAACGATAGGAGAAATTATATAAACTGTCAGTATTCGGACGATAACGTAATCGCCAAATACTCAATTCCGTGTTATTACTGTTTGGATTCCAAAGCATTGTTGCAGAACCACTTAAACGCGCATTAAATTGCGAAGAGAGTTCCGCCACAATATCCGACGTGCTATCGGTATTCCATAATTCACTGGGCAATACAACCTCACGGTCAGCAAAATAATAGATTTGTCCCACACTGACCCGTAAATTTTCTAACCCTGTTGCTTGGTCGACAAACCGTGTGGTTAATGCTGCCGTTAATTGATGACCATCATCGACACGGTCAGCCCCAATAAAACGGTTATCACGGAATAATTGCCCAAATGATAAATCGTACTCAGCCGTATCAAATATCGGAATATCCTCTTGATATTCATAAGGTGTATAACGATAAAATAAACGCGGTTCTAATGTATGTAGTAAATAACGATTAAACCAATTTACCTCGCGGTCAAAAAATAAACCTGTATCCATCATCAAGGTATAAGTGCTACGGCTTGGATGGTCACGCAAAGCACTCACAGACTCATCAGGTAATTGGGTTAAATCATAACGGGTGTGGCGTAAAATTGCGGAAGGGACAACAAAACCGCTTGCTGTCCGCCATGGAAAACTGAGCGTTGATTTAAAATCATAACGATTACCGACAGGGGCTTCATTATAAGAACGCTCAAAATTTACAAGCTCCATTTGCCCTTGTACATTTAACTGTTTATTCCGTTCGGGTAAATCACTGCTTAAAACAATTTGCGGTAACCGTTCATACGGACGGGTTGCAGGATTTGTATCCAAACTCTGATAACGCTGTAACCGTCCTAACACATTCCAACCATTGCCAAAAAAACGCAAATCGCCTCGTTGTTCCAAGTGCGTGGTACTCGATATCGTCAAATTATCGCCTAACTCTCTAAAATAACGATCATCAGACACTTCATCATAAACAATATCCGTATATAAAGACGGCACAACCATGCCACTATGCCGAATTTTCAACAAACTTCTATCTTCATCTGCCGTGCGGTCATTGGGTAAATATTCCCACTCAATTTGCCCGCCACTGTTTTCTAACAAATAGCGAAATTCTGTCCCCAACAAAACACCGCGCTTACTCATCAAACGGGGCGTAATCGTCGCGTCATAATTTGGGGCGAGATTGAGATAATAGGGGATACTAAACTCAATCCCGACTTCGTCCGAACTCCCCATACTCGGCGGTAAAAAGCCAGACAAACGACGGTCATCAATAGGGAATGACAAATAAGGGCTATAAAAGACAGGAATATTTAAAATATTAATCACTACATTATTAGCAGAGCCTCGCCCTGTTTCCTGATTTAAATGCACGTTACTTGCTTTTAATCGCCAGACTTCCGAACTAGGGTCACAAGTCGTATAAGTCGTTTGTTGCAACTTGGCATTATTCTCATTTTCTCGCTGTAACGAAGTCGCTTGCCCGCGCCCGCGACGGTTCAATAACCAATAATGCACATCTTGCATTTCTCCCTGATGATTGGGGAGTAATTTGGCACGGCTACCACTGATAATAAATTGCTTGTCCCAAAACGTGAAACTCCCCTCAGCATCAACAACCTCTTGATTTTTTAAGTAGGTTGCCAAGTCTGTTTTTAAAACCTGCTCGCCCCGTTGCAAAATCACATTGCCACTGGCAACAATTTTTCCCTCTTGTTCATACATTTCCCCGTCATCCGCATATAAACGCACGGCATTATTTTCAGGTGGGGGCGGTAAAACGGGCGGTAGAGGCGTAATTTCCCCAATCGCCTGACACATCCCCCAATCAAGCGCGTAACTCATACTCGGCGCAATGCTTAATAAAGAGGCAAATAAAATAAATTGGTTACGTATTCGCACGATGTTTTTTAACATGAATCAATCAAGCAAGTGAGGGCAAGGGCAGTTGTTAGTCTATCCCCATTAAAAATTTTTTGAGAATAAAGCATCAAAGAGAAAATTCAAGATTTATTTCCATTATTCATCTCAAAAATACCGACCATAAAGCCTTATTAATTGAGTTACTTAATATTTAAAAATCAAAAGATTTCTTAAGCGTCACAAACTAATCACTTGTGAGGCTTAAGTATATTCGCTTTTTTTTCGTTACAATCATGTTAAATAACCTATCAAAAAGAAAAAACCATTGGAAATAACAACCGATTATTTACTGAAATAGTGATAATCATGATTGCAAGGAATGATCATGTCATTACTAATACATGTTAGACAATCAGGCTACTTTGCCCTCATCATAACAATGATGCTCAGTGTTGCCGTTGCTGTGCTTATCACCATTGGCATGGGCATTTTTTACATGGTACGAGTGGAAAATTTACACAGTGATTTTATTCGCCAACAGCAAACAAAAGCGAATGAATTAGCAACAAATTTCTCTGCCTATACCGTTAGTTTGCGCCAACTCGCCTACACCGCCGCGTTAGTTGCACACTACGCAACAGGCGATTCAGATAAAGCCACCAGTCTTCTTTCTATTCTCGTAGAATCTGCCCCACAACCTGTCTTTGGTGTTGGTTTTTTCTACGAACCCCATCAATTTAATGCAAATCAACGCTTATATGGACCTTATGCGGACCGCAACACGCCAGATGCTCACACCCGAATTACCTACGAATGGGCAACAGAACATTATGATTATTCTAAAGAACGTTGGTATTTAGATGTTATCGAATCACCCGATAACGTACATGTTTCTGAACCTTATCTGGATAATAGCAACGTGACATCAGAAGTATTTGTGACCTTTGGGAAAAAAATTTTAAATCAACAGGGTAAACCCATTGGCATCGTCACCGTTGACACAACCATTGCTATTCTACAAGCCACGATTGAAAAGATTAATGCAGAATATGGCAATAAAGGTATTGTTTATGTCACCACAGCAGCAGGTAAACCGATATTACACCCATTAATCAAAGAGCTACAACAATATGTTTCTAAAGAGACAAGCACAGATTTTACAAAAATATCGCCTGAAACTTTAAACGCTTTCCACCAATTTTTAGGCTTTCACAGTCATAGACATTTAAGTTTTACAGAGATTGAACCCGCAGCAGCGACATTGCCTCAATTAGGATGGGTGTTGCACATTTTAAATCATGAAAACGAACAGTTAGAAAAAGAGCAAAAAATCTCCAATATAGTCTTGAGCGTTATCATAACGACTTGGCTTATCGTTGGTTTATTACTCCTTGTTTTTAGTAGTGTCTTAAAACAAAGCCGTTTTGAACTTCAGAAAAAGAAGGCGTTAGAACGTGAAATTGCTCAACGTGAACATAATCAGCAGTTATTAAAAGCACTGAATGAGGGCTTAGAAAAACGGGTTGCAGAGCGTACTCAGGAATTACATCAGGCATATGAAGAAATCCGTTCCTTAAATTCACGCTTAAAAGCAGAAAATATGCGTATGGGAACAGAATTAGAAATTTCGCGCCATTTACAACATCTTGTCTTACCTAAACCTGATGAATTAAAAGAAATTACTGATTTAGATATTGCAGGTTATATGGAGCCTGCAACAGAAGTCGGGGGTGATTATTATGATGTGTTACAACACAATGGACATATTAAAATCGGTATTGGTGATGTAACAGGACATGGGTTAGAAAGTGGTGTGTTGATGATGATGGTACAAACCGCTGTTAGAACGCTATTACTGAATAATGTGACTAATCCACAGCAATTTTTAGATATTTTAAATCGGACGATTTATAAGAATATTAAGCGGATGGATAGTGATAAAAACCTGACCTTGTCATTATTAGATTATCAAAATGGTCAAGTAAAATTGAGCGGTCAGCATGAAGAGGTGTTAGTTGTCCGTGCAAATGGTGCTATTGAACGGATAGATACCTTAGAACTGGGATTTATGGTCGGGATTGAGGAAAATATCGCGCCTTTTATTAATCAGAGAAAAATCATTTTAAATACAGGCGATGGGATTGTGTTATATACCGATGGTATTACAGAGGCTTTTAACCTTGAACATCAGCCTTACACGGTTGAGCGTTTATGTCATGTTGTACAAATGGCGTGGCAGGAAAGTGCGGAAGTGATTAAAGAAAAAGTGATTCAGGATTTAAAACAGCATATTGGTGTGCAGAAAATTTCGGATGACATCACCTTATTGATTATTAAACAATACCCGCTAAAAACATTGCAGAATGTTAAAAATGAAGCGGTTGCAACTTTATGATGGAAGAAAATTAACAGGATGATATAGTGCGTTTAACGCGAGTACGGCGAGATTCTTTTAAAAAGACAAGAGCTTGAATATTGTAGGGTGGAATAGCGAAGCGTATTCCACCTTGAAATTCTGCAACAACTGAGCAAAAACAGATTATAAATCGTATGGTGGAATACGCTTCGCTATTCCACCCTACATTTTTTAGTTACCTGAGTTCGGCGAGTTTCTTTTAAAAAGACAACAGTTTGTCTGAATCAGGATTTTCAGGATTAAAAAGACAAGAAAATTAAAAGAATAAAAATTATGTTTTTAATTGTTTTTAATTGTTTTTAATTCTGCTAATTCTGAAAATTCTGTGAATTCTGATTCAGACAAAAAAAGACCTGCTAAGTTTTGAAAACCTAGCAGGTCTCTGTTTTGTTTTATAAAACTCGCTGAACTCAAGTTACGTTTACTATAAAAGAGCGCGTCGTAGATTTATTTATCTACACGTGCTTTATCATTAATTCGGCAATGGATTGATTAATAAAATAGTTTCCAGCCGTTTAATGACTTCCCCGTTATCTAATGGTTTACGTAAGAAATCATCAACGCCCATATTCACTAATTTGTTTAAAATCGTCTCATCCATCAGATTACTCATCATCACAAGGCTAATTTCCTTAGTCGCAGGGTTTTGTTTAAACTGCGTTAATGCACTGATATCGCCTTGTAAATCAGGGTCAGTTAAATCACAAAAAATAAGATGTGGCTGGTGTTTTTCAGCAAGGTTAAAGCCTGTTTCTTTATCATCACTTTCTAAAACATGAATCGCATAGTGTTGTAACAATTGTTTTAACGCCGTTCGCTCGCTGATGGTTGGATCGATAATTAATACTTCTGGCGTAACTGGCGGTAAATTAATAAAGAAAGTTGTCCCTTTGCCAAGTTCGGACTCAACCGTCAAACTGCCATTATGTGCAAACATAATATCTTGACTGAAAGGCAAGCCGAATCCTGTGCCTTTTTCGCCTGCTGTCCCTGTTGTTGACGTTTTTTCTTCAATTTTAAAGAGTTTAGGCAAATTTTCTGCGGGAATACCAACCCCTGTATCTTTGACTGCAATGCTTGTCGGACGGTCAGCAGGAATATAAAAATTGATTACATCGCCTTTTTTACAAAATTTAATCGCATTCGACGCTAAGTTTTGAATCACCTCGCCTAATAGAGCGATGTCCGCAAATAAACGCACACCTTGCGGGACGTTATTCACTAACTCCACCCCTTTTTGTTTTGCAAGGTAACGTAAGTTATTAATGGTTTTTTCAACCTTTTGTTGTGCATCAACAAACTTGGGTTTAGGCGTTAACTTACCCGTTTTTAAACGACTGATATTTAAAACGTCTTCTATGAGATGAATAGCAGATTTACCGATTTCTAATAACCGACGTACAATATCTTGATGATCTTCATTTAAAGGGGCTTCGTCGTCGGTGTAGAGATATTCTAATGCAGAGATAATACCCGCTAAGGGGGAGCGTAAATCATGCGCAACCAATGAAACAAATTTATCTTTTAACTCATTGGCTTGTTCTGCTTGTTCTTTGGCTTTGCGCAGTTGTGCATTAGCGGCAGTTAATTCGACGGTACGCTTTTCGACTAATTCTTCTAAATGGTTACGATATTGCGCTAATTCATTTTCTACCGATTTACGTTCAGTAATATCTTGCGTTGTGCCATTCATCAATACGGCTTTACCTTGTTCATTCATCATGATTTCGCCTTGTTCATGAACAATCCGCACTTTGCCATCGGGCATTAAGATACGGTGGTCAAAACTAAGGGGATTTCCTGTCTTAACAGCCATTTCCACATGTTCAGAAAAGGGGGTTTGATCATCAGGATGAACGCAGGCTAAGAATGATTCTAAGGTTGGTTTGTGGGAAACCCCTTTTTCTGCAAGGTGATGACAGCCCAGAATACGATAGATTTCATCAGACCAGAACATACTGTTGTTGGTCATATCCCATTCCCAGTTTCCTAAATGGGCAATTGCTTGTGCATGTGCCAAACTGGCTTGGCTTTTACCAACATTTGCCATGGCTTGACTCGCACGGAGTACATAGCGCACTCGATGACCTAGCAAGGGATAAGTAATGGGTTTTGTGATGAAGTCGGTTGCACCTGCTTCATAGGCTTGATTGATGGATTCCATATCATCCAAGCCTGTCACCATCAGGATGGGAATGTGTTCGCCACCTTGTAATTTACGAATTTCGGCGCAGGTTTTATAACCATCCATACCAGGCATCATGACATCTAACAGAATAATATCTGGTTTTTTTTCTTTAAAAATTTGGAGCGCAGGCAAACCATCGCCAGCTTCCTCTACCTGAAAACCCGCTTTTTTTAGCGTATGTCGCATTAATAAACGCATCGTTGCGTCATCGTCAACAATTAACACCAGTGGGGCGTTCTCTTCAGAAGCAATGATTGTCATGAGTTGATTTCTATGAGCTGTCAAGAAAGTATCATTATATAACAATTGAGCATGAGATAATGTGATACAAATTTGGTGAGTTTATTGGATAATGCTAATCAATTTTCTATCGTAAAATCAGTAGGGTTATTGCTTATGTCGCTACATACAAACGATACCCACGATTGCATCATAACTAATTAAGGCATTACAAATTAATTAATAGCGGTGGATTACGGGGGGCATAGCGTAAATTACAACTGGATGCATTGACATATACCGTTGTATTTTCACGAAAATAACCATAATTTTCATGGATATGACCAAAAACATGTAACCGTAATGTCAATGCTCGTACCACAGTGCGCAAAGCCTCACAGCCAACATGTTCGCCCGTACTGACCGTATCACCAATGCCATAGGGTGGGGTATGCGTTAATAAAATATCGGTATCCTTTGGAATTAACTGCCATTTTTCGGCTAATTCTTGTCCACGACTGAGATTAAACGCCATATTGAGAAAACGCGGTTGCCACGCAGAACCATAGATTTTTAAACCATCAATTTCTATTCCTTCATCGTGCAAATAAATACTGTTTTTAATCAATGCACGGGCTTCTTTAGGACGTTGATACAACGCCCAGTCATGATTCCCTGCGGTAAATATTTTATAGCGATAGGGCAATGTCCCTAAAAAATTATCAAATTCACGAATTTCTGCAAAAGTTCCATGTTCGGTAATATCCCCAGCATGTAGCAAAATATCGCCTTCTGGATAGTCAATATCCTGATGAAAGCCGTGGGTATCGCTGACAAGTACTATTTTCATCGTTATAACCCTTGGTGGTGTGAAACAGCACGGTGTTTTTAAAATACGGTGTGTTGAGCTGTTTGGTAGAGAAATATATTATTGCTATCTATTTGATATTTATCTTATATATAAGATTTTTTGATAACTGGCGAGTAGGTAGCATTCTATGCTTAAAATATAAAGGTCATTCTGTTTAAAAATGACCCTTCATGCCTTTTCGCACTTTAGATAATATCTACAGGAAAAATCTATGCGTAACTTTCTCATCAATGTGTTACTTCTCACTATTTTACAACCCGCTATCAGCGTCGCAAATCCTTATCAAGCGATTTATGTTTTTGGCGACAGTTTGTCAGATACAGGGCGAATTTATCAATTAAGTGGCGGAAGCTTGCCCGCTTCTCCCCCTTACTATCAAGGACGTTTTTCCAATGGTTCTATCTGGGTAGAATACTTAGCGGAACAATTACAATTGACGTATGACGCTAATACTAATTTTGCATGGGGTGGCGCAGAAACAGGTACAAGTTTTTTACCGCAAGGCTTAAAAACACAAGTCAATAATTATCTACGTAGCAATCCTCAAGCCGACCCAACAGGTTTATATCTTGTCGGTGCTGGTAGCAATGATTTTTTTGTCTTCGGCAATGATGCAACTGAAGCAAACATTCAGACAACTGTTGATAATGTGATATCCGTTGTGACGCAATTACACGAAGCGGGGGCGCAATTCATCGCCGTTCTTAATGTCCCTGATTTAGGCTTAACACCTTCAGGACAAACACAAAATACAGACGGCACGTTAACCAATATTATCGCGCAATATAATGCGAGCTTGTACGCACGGCTCAATCAGCTAAATTATTCTGTCGCCTATATTGATGCCTTTTCTACGTTACGCAATTTAGTCACAACCCCCGCACTTTTAAATTTAGAAAACGTTACCGAACCTTGTTTACAAACAACACCAACGCAACAAATTTGTGATAACCCAAACAGCTATTTATTTTGGGATGACAAACACCCAACAACAGTGGTTCATCAAAACATCGCCACACAAACTTATCAACTGATTCAACAAGCAGAATACTTACCAGAAACAGGCAATTTACAACTACCTGTTGTTACTGTGACTGATGCACAAGGCAACACCAGCACTTTTCAAGCAGTATTACAACAACAAACCAGCCCTGAATGGCATTTTGCCGTCACACAGCTAACAACAACAGCGGTGCAAACAGGATTAGCACCAGCCAGTATTTATCATGCAGAAACAGGTGATTTAGAAATTCCTCGTGTTTATGTAGGTACACAAGCCTGCCAAGTGACATTAAGCCTCACAGCAGATACTACGCAACTACTTTTTTACTTAAAAACAGTAAGTTGTGATTAAATAAAAACTATCACCAAAGGAGAAAACATGCCAATTCCTACCACCTTCCAAGCCCTGCGGGTTTTTAACGAACACAACACCACCTGCCCACGCATGACAACCTTAACACTTGCCGACTTAAGTGCTGGGGAAGTTGTCATTAAAACCGCCTATTCCGACATCAACTATAAAGATGCCTTAGCCGTGACGGGTAAAGGTAAAATTCTCAAATCCTTTCCCCTCAATGCAGGCATTGATGTTGCGGGCGTGGTTGTACAAAGCGATGTCGCCCATATTCAAATTGGCGACAAAGTGCTTGTAACAGGATGCGGTTTAGGCGAACAAAGAGATGGCGGTTATGCAGAATATGTGCGCGTTCCTGCATCACTGGTTGTCCCCCTACCTAGCGGTTTAACGCTACAAACCGCAATGGCAATCGGAACAGCAGGTTTTACCGCTGCATTGGCGGTTCAACGGTTAGAAGAAAATGGACAAACACCCGAAAAAGGCCCGATTCTAGTAACGGGCGCAACAGGCGGTGTCGGTAGTCTCGCTATCAATCTACTAGCAGGCTTAGGCTACCACGTTACCGCATTAACCAGTAAAGCAGAACAAACGGATTACCTACGCCAAATCGGTGCAAGCGATGTTTTACTGAGCCAAACAATAGATTATGGAAGTCGTCCCTTAGAAAAAGCCCAATGGGCTGGTGCAATTGACAATCTAGGCGGAAAAACCTTGACATGGTTAACCCGTACAATAAAACCTCGTGGCAACATTGCCTTAATCGGTCTTGCCAGTAGTCACGAACTGAACACAACAGTTATGCCCTTTATTTTACGAGGGATTAATTTACTAGGCATCAATTGTGATGAAATTCTCCCAGCAACCCGTTTACACTTATGGCAACGACTCGCAACGGATTTATATCCATCTAATTTAAAAGCTATTATTAACCAAGAAGTTACTTTTTCTGATTTATTGACCGTGTTTAATCGCTACATTGATGGCAAAATAACAGGCAGAACCATCATAAAAATTGCAGATGTTTAAAAGACTATTACCTAGTCAACTACCCATTTGAATACACTCCCATTTTTCCCAATGGGAGCAAATAAACATTGTTAATATCGTCATCACAATGGGTTTCTGTGAACACTGCTGTATTCAAGGATATTTATGAATAATAACAAGCCAATCGTTTTAGTCGTTGATGATACGCTCACAAACCTTGCCTTTTTAAACCAAGTGCTACAACAAGAAGGCTTTACCGTTTTATTAGCAAAAAATGGCAAATCTGCATTAAACATTGCACAAGAAACCCCGCCCGACCTGATTCTGTTAGACGTGACTATGCCTGAATGGGATGGATACGAAACCTGTCGCCGTTTAAAAGCCATTCCCCGCCTTGCCACGATTCCCGTGCTTTTTCTGTCCGCATTAACCCAAGCCGAAAATCGCCTACAAGCCTTTGAAGTAGGTGGCGTTGACTACGTTAATAAACCTTTTCAAGAAAAAGAACTACTTGCACGAGTACGCACCCACGTAGCACTACACCGCTTACAAGAAAAATTAGAACAAGAAATTGTACACCGTGATACACAACTACTTGCCTATGCTAATGATTTAGAAAAAAAGGTTGAAGAACGCACGGAAGAATTAAATAAAGCAAAAGAACAGGCAGAAGCGGCAAATCTCTCAAAAAGTCAATTTTTAGCCAATATGAGCCATGAATTACGAACTCCGATGAATGCAATTATTGGCTATAGCGAAATATTATTAGAAGATGCTTTAGAGGATGGTTTAGAGAATTTCATCCCCGATTTACAAAAAATTCGCTCATCTGCTAAACATTTACTAGGACTTATCAACGATATATTAGACTTATCAAAAATTGAAGCAGGCAAAATGGAACTGTCTTTAGAACGCTTCGCCATTGATGTGATGGTTAAAGAAGTGATAGATACCGTTAGCCCATTATTAGCGCAAAATCATAATCGTTTAAATCTACAACTAACTGATAAAATTGAAAATGTATATGCCGACATTGTTAAAACACGACAGATTCTTTTTAATCTACTCAGTAATGCAATTAAATTCACTGAAAATGGGGTTATTACCCTTATTGTTGAGCGACAACCCGCAAGTCCCAGCGATTGGTTAATGTTAAAAGTCAGCGATAACGGTATCGGCATGACCATAGAACAACAACGCAAATTGTTTAAACCCTTTAGCCAAGCGGATGCCTCCACCACTCGCCGTTATGGCGGAACAGGCTTAGGGCTTGCGATTACAAAAGAATTTATTGAAATGATGGGCGGGAGTATTCATGTTTCTAGCGTCTTTGGTGAAGGCAGTACGTTTACCGTACATTTACCACTAGAAGTACAGCTTGAAGTCCCATCACCCGCTAAAGAAACCTTAAACGATATACAACATTTATTAGTCAACAGTGGCATTATTTTGGTTATTGACGACGATATTTTAGTGCGTGAACTGCTACAAAGTTATCTCACACGCCTCAATTACAGTGTCGCAACCGCAGAAAATGGCGAAGAAGGTTTAAAACTGGCGAAAAAATTACGCCCCGATGCGATTTTACTCGATGTCAAAATGCCCGATTTAGATGGCTGGAATGTTTTATCTGCCTTAAAAAGCGATAATTTACTGGCAGAAATCCCCGTTTTTATGATTTCTATGGAAAATGAGCAATCAAAAGGTGTTGCACTGGGAGCAACCGATTATTTGATGAAACCTGTTGGACGGCAACAAGTTATTAATATTCTGCAAAAATATCATATTGGTGAACAGGGTTCACATGCCGTTATGATTGTAGAAGATGAAATTGTTACCCGTGAACATATGGCGGAAATTTTAAAACAAGAAGGTTGGCGGGTTTATAAAGCAGAAAATGGACGGGTCGCGCTGGAACAGTTAGCTTATAAAAAACCCAATTTGATTTTATTAGATTTACTGATGCCAGAAATGGATGGTTTCGAGTTTATCGCCCATTTAAGAGATAACCCCAACTGGCGCACTATTCCCGTCGTTGTTCTAACCGCAACAAAATTGAGCGCGGAAGACCAAGCGCATTTACATGGGCATGTTGATACGATTATCAAAAAAGAAAGCCATAATAGTGATGAATTACTAGAACAAATTTATGGCTTACTCCGTCAAACTAAATCCCCATATCAGCCTGTTTCTTTTGAAAATACCTTAATGCAACGCCCGTTTTTGATTCGTTCACCGTAACACATTAAAGAACTCGTTCGAGTAATTAAATAAGGTTTGCTAGTCTTTTTTTGTCTGAATCAGAATTCACAGAATTTTCAGAAACCCGAGTTCGGCGATATTTATAAAATAAAACAGATACCTGCTAGGTTTTGAAAACCTAGCAGGTCTTTTTTTGTCTGAATCAGAATTCACAGAATTTTCAGAATTAGCAGAATTAGCAGAATTAAAAACAATTAAAAACATAATTTTTTATTCTTTTAATTTTCTTGTCTTTTTAATTCTGTTAATCCTGAAAATCCTGATGCAGACAGTGTTTTTTTAATCTTATATAGTAAACGCACTATAAAACGATGCGAAGGACTGGCAGTCCTAGATTTAAATCACTTTATGGCACGTTTGCTATAAAATATTGCAGAATTCAGGTTAAAGAACTCAAGAATACAGGGCAGAAAAAACTAAAAAAAAACGGATAACACGATTTAAAACCGTATTATCCGTTTTTGCTTAATCAAACTTGCGTTTGCTTAGGCAGGAATCAACCCTAAATTTCTTGCAACACGCAAGGTTAATTCAGATTGATTTAATGAATAAAAATGTAGCCCTGTGACACCGTTATCAATCAAACGTTGACATAGATTTGTAACAACATCGATGCCAAAGGCTTGTAGAGAGGCTTTATCATCGCTGAAAGACTCTAACCGTTTACGTAACCAGCGCGGAATGTCAGCCCCACACACATCAGAAAAGCGTGTCAGTTGCTCATAATTACTAATTGGCATAATCCCTGGAATAATCGGAATCGTTACGCCTAACTTTTGCGCCGCTTCTACAAAGTAAAAATAAGCATCGGCATTGTAAAAATATTGGGTAATTGCACTGTCTGCCCCTGCATTCACTTTTTGCACAAAGTACTGTAAATCACTTTCGGCGGTCTTTGCTTGCGGATGAATTTCAGGATAGGCAGCGACCTCTATATGAAAATATTGACCTGTTTCCGCACGAATAAATTCAACTAATTCATTCGCATAATTAAAATCTCCTAAACGACCAGCCCAACCAGAAGGTTGATCCCCGCGTAAGGCAACAATTCGACTGATATTTTTTTCTTGGTAGGCTTTGAGCAATTGGCGAATATTATCGCGGGTGCTGCCGATACAAGATAAATGTGGCGCGGCGGGAATGCCGACATTGCTTTGAATATCGACAACCGTTTCGTAGGTTTTTTCTTGTGTAGAACCACCCGCGCCAAAAGTCACAGAATAATAGGTCGGATTTAAGACTTTTAAACGAGCTTGTACTTGTTTTAGTTTAGTTGCCGCTTCATCCGTGCGAGGCGGGAAAAATTCACAACTTATCCATAATGGTTTAGTAGCAGTCATTGTGCGAACTGAGTCCTTAAATGCAGTATAAAGTGGGTTGAATCAACACATAATAATGCAAAATTGTTAAAGCGGTTAGTTAGGCTTGAATCACATCGCGTCCATCTTTTAACGCTTCTGTCCAGTTATTAATTAAACTGGCGCACTTACGCAGATATTTGCCATAATTTTCGCTCCAATCTTCTAAACCTTGCATTAAGCTGTCGTTGGAAGGATCGCCCACCATTAAGCGTACTTTGGTTAAAACCTGTTGCAGTAGCACAATATCTAAAGCATCCCAAATACTATACATATCTAAGAGTTGTAAACTTTCACTACAGCGTTTTAACGATTCCGCCGCCCGCATCGAGAACATGGCATTTTTATACTTTAATAATGCGTCTAGTTCTTCAATTGCCATGATTTGTTTTTCTTCTAGCTCTAATTTAGCGCGTTCTAATGTTGTGCGTGGCTCTAGCGTTAGTTCGATGATAGACGCACGGTCTAAAACACGCGGAGAAAGTGATAAGGTTGTGTGGTCGTTGTTAATTGTTGCGACAAAACGTAGCGCGGGGCTAATAAATACTTTGCTGCTGTTACTCTCAACACCACGAATTTTTTTCCCCCCTAAATCTAAAGTACGTAATTTCTCTTGGTCTTCAGGATATTGTGAACGTACCAGAATGTCAGAGAACCAATATTCAGGTTGGCTAAGGTTAAACTCTTCAAAAATCACAAGGTAGGTATGTCGTAAATTTTTCCGCCAAGCTGTTTCTGCTTTGAACAAGAAACGGGTGAATTCTGTCGGTTCAAATTCGTTGCTAACAGGATTAACGTAACCTAATAAATCTTCGCGCCCGCGCCATGTAGAGCCAACAGGCACAATTAATTTACGCTCAGTATCATCAATCAGTTCCATTGCAAGGGTACTTTTTCCTACGCCTGGATGTCCTGTCAAAATTAAAATATTTTTGGTGAGCGAAACTGCCATAACTGCATCCAACACTTCTTTCCCATAAACCGTTTTAACTTTATCTTTGACGGTATCCTTTTCAATCAAATGATAAGCTACAAAATCCGATTTTTTGGGTGAGATAATGGGATGTGTTGCCTTTCTAATCTCTAAGCCTTTTAATTGTTCTTCAAATGGATTCTTAGATAAATTATTACTATTGCTGATAATAACGGGCGGATTATTGTTATTAACTGTCGGCGGTAGAAAGGTTTTCGAACTATACGTAATATTATGACTTTCGGCGGTTTCGCGGGCAATTTCAAACCATTCTGATAATTGCGCGTGAAAGCGTTCAAAACGCACTGCGTCTTCTGCTTCATGCCAATTAGGATTTGCCATGGTGGCTTTTTCAGCAGCTTTTTCAAACATATTTTCCACAGCAACCCGATTCACTTCCTTGAGATAAACGCCTCCCATAATACTTCTATAGTAAACAGTTAAATCATAAGGTTGTTGAAAGCGCACCCAACCATCTGGATAAGGTTCTATTTTCCAAATTGTTTTGAATTCGTTAATTTTTTGCTGTGAAACGGTACGGACTCGATAAGCGCCGAAAACATAATCTTTAGGACGGGTATTAATTTCACTAATCCCGCGAGGTTCTTGGAAACGTTTTCCCCAAAATAACAGAATTTGGTCGTTGAGTGCTTCTGGGTGGGGTTCAAGCAACCAACCAATGCCTAAGTCGTCGACTAAGCAATATGGTGTTGCTTCTTCAAATACATGAATGTGATAACAGCGGGGGTCACCTTGTTGACAGTAATCTGTTCTAAATTGCTGTTTTGCAGAACAATTCCATGTTTCCGCATTTTTGCAGATACTGCCATCCCACCCTTTGCGGTGAGAGTTAATTGTGCACCCTAACGCACTGCCTGGACTGATATAACTCATACAGTTCAATTGTCCTATGAACAAAAATAATGACTAAAAAATCTAACCAGTGATTCTATATAGACTTTGGTGATAATCAGGCGTTGTGTGAATCAATCATTAGATAAGTTATTACATAATATACGGTAACGCACTTATTGCAATTCTTAAGTAGCGCGTAATAGTTAAAAAGTTATTGTTTTCACAATACTAAAATCATTTTTTCACAAAAATTAAGGAATATGCCCGTTACTTATCCATCTTAATACGTGCAATAAATTCAGCTCAATAAATATGGCGTTATATACTCCTTTGTATTAAAAGGTGTTTTCGTATTACGCTAGCTCATGGATAGTCATTTGAAGTGAATAGCAAGGAGACGTTTTTGTAATACTTGATTGTTATGTTGTTGGTTTCAGTGCTGTATATGCTTATTGAATTATTTAGCATGTTGTTGATAACAATATTATTGTATTTAAACAACAGGGTGAAACCGTCAACTCTATTACGTATTAGGGAGAGTGAGAGAAAACCTACTTTTTAAGTCGTGTATATATTGAAATGCTTATTAGGGGAAATCAATATGAGAGCTATAATCCCGTAGTTTTTTATACGAAAGTGTTATTGTGAGTCTCAATAAGAAAATGCTAATATAATTTGCACTAAGTTTGTTTAATAGGTCTATAAAAGACTTAAATACTGCTTGAGCAATTAACAGCTAACAAGTTATATTTATTGTTAATTTTTTATTAAGCTGATGAGTTGTTATAAGCCCCTCACATAAGACTATAACTAAAAGCTTCTTTGTTAGCTTAACAAAAAATCATACTATACAGGATGAAAGTTTTTTAATTGGGTTATTTCGCTCATTTTTCAATGAAAACGAGTGTAGCGAAATTTATCTGCTAAATGACAATAACATTGTGGGAGTGAAAGATGGCTGACTTATTTTCTGAGGCTTGGATGCAGGCTTATATGACTGAGTGGAATAAAGAACCTGAATTAGCAGAGGCATTGGCAAAAATTAATTTTAACTCAACCATTGCTTATGGATTTCCTGACCAAGACAAACCAACAGGCATTTTAGTAGTACAAGCGGGTAAAGCCGTTTCTGCGGGGCCTTATAATAATGAGCCGTTAAATTGGGATTTACGCGCAACCGCCGATAATTGGCAAAAATGGATGGAAAAAGGTATCGGCATGGCGGGGCTAGGCATGGCTTATATGGGCGGGAAATTAAAATTTAAAACGGGTGATTATACGGCGATGATTAAAGACCCGCGCATGGCAGGGCCGTTTATTAAAAGTTTTAATGTGATGGGGAAAGTCAAGGCATAATCCCCCACTATCGTTTTTTGTGCTGTACTTCTTAAAGTATTTCGTTCATCAAAGAAGTACAGCCAACTTTAGTATTTTTAAGCGCACGACAGGCATTAGCACAGCATGAGGCACTCCATTCAGCATGTTTAAACAACTGATTAAAATAACAACATTGTTCGGTTTGTACATGGTAGCGTGTGTGACGCTTGCCGCAGAATCTTATGTGGTGCGGGAGTATGCTATCCCGACAACTGTGACGTTAGGCGGTACGGTCGTCCCTTATAAAGAGGTGACTTTTTCTGCACAATTATCGGGACGGGTAGAACGTCTTGCAGGAGAAGAAGGCTCGGCATTTCCTAAAGATACCGTTTTAGTGGCTTTAAACGATAATGAATTATTGGCACAACGTCGCGCTGCTATTGCACAAATGATGAATGCAGACGCTACCTTGCGTAATGCGAATGTGCAATATAACCGCGAATTATGGTCGCCTAACTCACCCGCGCAAGCCCCTGGTGGTATGGGAATGCCTAATATGTTCGACCAATTTTTTACCAAACCTGCCAGCGATTTCTTCGGACAAAGTAGCACTTTTTTAGACCGTCAAGCCGATTTACATCGCTATGGGACGCAAATGGAACAAGCGCGTAATACCTTGTTGCAAGCCCAATCGCAGTTAGAACAAATCGACGCAAAATTACGGGATACGGTTAGCAAAGCCCCTTTTGACGGCGTAGTCACTAAAAAATTTATTGAAGTGGGTGATACTGTCCAAGCAGGACAACCGTTAGTACACTTTGCTGATACTCGCTATTTACAAATCACGGTTGATGTCCCAGCGCGTTTAGTTGCTGGTTTAAGCGTTGGAGCACGTGTGCCCGCCCGCTTAGATGTGGCGAATCAATTATTAGAAGTGCGTGTTGCGCAAATTTTCCCCACTGCTGACCCCCAACGCCATACAGTCACCGTCAAATTTGATTTACCCATCGGCACGCGCACAGGACCTGGGCAATACGCACAAGTCGAAATCCAAGATTTAACCATTCCTGCGCAAACCCTTGCCATTATTCCCAAATCTGCACTGGTTTGGCGAGGTAGCCTACCCGGTGTTTATGTCTTAGAACAAGACCGACGGGCATTGCGACTGGTTCGTATTGGGCGCGAAATGGATGCCCAGAATGTTAGTATTTTGAGTGGATTAAAAGCAGGCGATAATATTGAGTTAAATCCCACACCTGGCACAACATCAGGCTGGATTACAACACCACCCAATTCACCGCCCCAAAATAAATAATCATTTTTTGATGCGTTATACAGGGTGTTATAAATGTAACACCCTCAATGATTGAATAATAAAGCGTTCTGTTCACCTATCTTCCCTCTCCCACAGATTTTTCATAGCAATGACTGAACATACTCCACAGCCTCCTATTCAAACCGCTAACGCCTCCACCCCCCCCGCATCAACTGCGCATCTAGGGATTGCGGGCAAAATGGCACATGCGTTTATTGAATCGCCTTTATCCCCTTTATTATTTATCGCCATGTTTTTCATGGGTTTGTTGGGGATATTTTTCACGCCGCGCCAAGAAGACCCACAAATTTCTGTGCCGATGGTCGATATTTATATCCAATATAACGGCGCGTCCGCCGAACAAGTTGCCAGCCTCGCCATAGACCCCTTACAACGCATCATGAGCGAAATTGCAGGCGTAAAACATGTTTACTCCATGTCAGAACGTGGGCAAGGCATTGTGACGGTTGAATTTGATGTGGGCGAGAAAATGGAAAATTCCGTGTTCAAAGTCCATGACAAATTACAAACGAACATGGAAAAAATTCCACCAGGGGTTTCTCCGCCTTTAGTTAAACCCAAAGGCATTGATGATGTGCCTGTTGTTGCCTTGACATTATGGTCGACTGATGTTGACGACGGCGCATTGCGTACATTAGCCCTTGATGTCATGCAGAATTTAAAAGAAATTTCTAATACAGGGCAAAGCTTTATTGTGGGAGGGCGGACGGAACAGGTGCGTGTCGAAGTCATTCCCGAACGGCTATCAGGTTTCTCCATCAGTTTGGAACAAGTCGCAAACACCATTCAAACCGCAAATAATCAAACTCAAGCAGGGCATATTGAAACCGAAAGTGGCTACTTTAGCGTTTATACAGGGAGTTTTTTACGCAATGCGGAGGATGTCTCCCGTTTAGTCGTTGGCACACACTTAGACGCGCCTGTCTATGTCCGCGATGTCGCAACCGTCACCCAAGAACCCGCAGAACCGCAACAACTGGTTAATTTCTTCTCAGGCAAAGCCTACAACGCCAACACAGCCCCCGTCGATACAACACAAACGCGCGTTGTGCCCAATATTGACGGCGCGGCAGCAGTAACGATTGCTGTGGCAAAAAAGATTAATACTAACGGTGTCAGCGTTGCTAATGCCGTGTTAGCACAAGTGGAACGTCTCAAAGGGCGATTAATTCCTGATAATGTTCATGTAGAAGTCACGCGCAACTATGGAAAAACTGCTAATGACAAAGTTAATAGCCTGATTATTAAATTATTTATTGCGACAGGTGCAGTTACTATCCTTGTATTTTTATGGCTAGGCTTCCGTCCTGCGATTGTCGTTACCCTCGTGATTCCTGTTGTCATCCTCATTACCGTTTTTTCCGCGTGGCTGTTAGGTTTTACCATTGACCGCGTCAGCTTATTCGCCCTGATATTCTCTATCGGTATCTTGGTTGATGATGCCATTGTGGTGGTTGAAAACATTTACCGCCGTTGGTTACTGGAAGAATCGACCAGCAATGAAATTGCCGTCGATGCCGTGCGCGAAGTTGGAAACCCGACGATTTTAGCCACTTTTACCGTCGTTGCTGCCTTACTACCGATGGGCTTCGTTTCAGGCATGATGGGCCCATACATGGCACCGATTCCCGCCTTAGGCTCGGTTGCGATGATATTCTCCCTCTTTGCCGCATTCGCCTTTACACCGTGGCTTGCTCGTCGTTTAAAACCCTCTATGCAAGCCCTACACAAAGCAGAACAAGTCGAACACCGTTTTAACGAGCGCATGTATCGTCTTTTTCAAGCCATCATCCCGCCTTTATACAAAGAACGCTGGAAAGGTTGGCTATTCCTCTTTAGCCTCTTATTCCTGTTCGGGCTTGCCTGCTCCCTGTTCTACATCCAATGGGTAGAAGTCAAAATGCTCCCCTTGGATAACAAGCCAGAATTTTCCGTTTTTGTGGACATGCCCGAAGGCACAGCCCTGCCAGAAACTGCAAATTTAACCTATGCCATGGCAGCAAAAATCCGCGAAATTCCCGAAGTCGTTTCCCTCGTGACCTACATCGGCACATCACAACCTTTCGACTTTAACGGCATGGTTCGCCACTACTACCTACGCGGACGACCATGGCACGCCGATATACATATCCAACTACAAGACAAAAAAGACCGTCATCGCAGTAGCCACGATATCGCCACAGAAACCCGTCGAATTTTACAAACCCTCTTAAAAGACAGCCCTGTCCGTATCACTGTGGTAGAAATGCCCCCCGGCCCCCCAGTGCTACAAACCATTGTTGCAGAAATTTATGGCCCTGATGACGAAACCCGTCGCACCGTTGCGCAAAAATTAACCGATACCTTTACCCAAGCGCAAATTGTTGACGATGTTGATAACTACATGGCATCGCCTTACAGCACATGGCGATTTATGGTTGATACAGAAAAAGCAGTACGACGTGGCATTTCCGTCGACACCATCAACCGCAACTTAGCCATGGCACTTGGCGATTATAAAGTCGGCGATATCAAAGTCGGCACGGTATTAGAACCGACTTATATCGTCTTACAAGTGCCTTTAGCCATGCGCTCACAACTCACCCGCCTGTATGACTTACCCATTCCCAGCCAAACGGGTAACACAGTCCCACTGGCAGAACTTGGGCGATTTGTGAAAGAAGTCCAAGACCCCATTATTTATCAAAAAGATTTGCGACGGATTGAATATGTAGTCGGCGACTCTGTCGGGATTTACAACCCTGAAAATAATGAATATCGCCTCACTGCGCCGATTTACGGCATGTTCGAAATAGAATCCTTACTAAAAGGCTATGAAACCCCTGATAAAGTTGCACTCACAGGCGGACACTACTTCGGTGCACCGCCTGCCGATGGACTTTCTGCATTTGAATGGACAGGTGAATGGACAGTGACTTATGAAACTTTCCGCGATATGGGTCTCGCGTTTTGCGTGGCGATGGTACTCATTTACATTCTTGTTGTCTGGCAATTTGGCAACTTTATTGTTCCTGCCGTCATTATGGCCCCTATCCCCCTAACGCTATTAGGCATTATTCCGGGGCATTGGTTACTGGATGCCAAATTTACCGCCACCTCCATGATAGGCTGGATTGCACTGGCGGGGATTATTGTCCGTAACTCAATCCTACTGGTTGACTACTCCATACACGAAGTGCAAAAAGGCACACCGCTACAAGAAGCCGTGATTTTAGCCTGCAAAACCAGAACACGCCCGATTATGATTACCGCACTTGCCCTCGTTGCGGGTTCATTCGTCATCCTTTTCGACCCCATTTTTCAAGGGATGGCAATCTCCCTCCTATTCGGTGTCATGGTTTCAACCGTGCTGAGTTTAATTGTCATACCGCTCGGCTGTTTAAGTATTGGTGCAACACACCTATGCTCAGGAGCAGGCGGTGTCGGTTTACACCCCACAGAAGAAACAGTGACAGCTCAAACAGTAGAAGACAGCTATCGCCCGCCTCTATGGCTCACCCTTTGGGCAGGGCTTATTAACATCATTATCATGGGGTTTTATATCGTTCGTGCTGTTTTCATCATGTTTACAATGGCGATACAAGCCTTAAAAGCGAAACTTATCGCGCTCGCTCCAAAAGCAAATTCTTCATCGTCGCCCAATACAACGACGGAAATCAACGCAATACCCGCATCACTGGTGCAACAAATCAACGCGCCAGAACAACCACTGGTTGAAAAAACAGAACCACGCGCAGAAATGCCGCCAACGGATTCCACACCAACCAGCGTAGAAATAGCAGAAACCGCTGTTGTCCATCATGATGACACTGAAGCAACACAAAGCACATCCGCAAAAGCCAGCCCAAAAGGGAAAAAACCCGCCCGCCGTGGTATTCGCTTAAAAACAGATTTACCCCAACAGGATAAAGATAAAGGGAAAAAATCCCCTGATTCGGATGATGCTGAATAAAGTCAGTCGTTAATTATTTAAGCTAAATTTACTTATTTTTAAACAAGTTATAGCTAAAACAAAAAGACCAGACAGCCCTTGAAACCTGTCTGGTCTTTTCATTTAGCCCTTGCCTGAATGATATACTTACCCCAATTTATTTATAAAAATAGTTCGGAATATAAACAATGAATTTCAATAAACGCTTACGGTTAGCCAGTGAAAAAGCTGAAGCAGGAGAACACGCGCTAAATACAGCTAACTATCAACAAGCCGTTGATAATTTTTTAGAAGCCTCAGAACTATTCAAAGGCATAAAAGGACAAGAACAAAATTATGCGAGCTGTTTAGTCAATACCGCGAATGTTTTAAATAACTTAGGAAATTATACAAAAGCAGAAACCTTATTAAATAAAGCCATTCCAATTCAAAAGAAAATATTAGGCTCGGAACATCCTGATATGGCTACGAGCCTAGGGAATCTCGCCAATATTTATCAAGCCCAAGGCGACTATGCCAAGGCGATAGAATTTAACGAAAAAGCCTTAGCCATTGAAGAAAAGCACTTCGGTTCGCAACATCCTGATGTGGCTTCTAGCCTAGGAAATCTCGCCACTATTTATCAAGCCCAAGGCGATTATGCCAAGGCGATAGAATTTAACGAAAAAGCCTTAGCCATTTTCAAAAAGCACTTTGGTTCGCAACATCCTAATGTGGCTACAAGCCTAGGAAATCTTGCTACTATTTATCAAGCCCAAGGTGATTATGCCAAGGCGATAGAACTTAACGAAAAAGCCTTAGTCATTCGTGAACAGCACTTCGGTTTGCAACATCCTAATGTGGCTATGAGCTTTAATAATCTCGCCAATATTTATGCAGACCAAGGTGATTATGCCAAAGCAGAAGAATTTTATGAAAAAGCGTTAGCCATTTGGCGAAATAAATTTGGTAATGACCATGTTGCCATTGCTGATGGGTTAAATAATCTCGCTGAATCTTATCGGAAAGAGGGAAAGCACGCGGAGGCAAAACAGTTGCATCAGCAAGCACTTGCAATACGGGAGAGCAAGCTAGGTTTTGAGCATCCCAAAACAACGCAAAGTTTAAGAAATCTTGCGGAGACTATTAGCCAAGTAGTTAGTAGCTTGATTAGATTATCTTCAATTAGTCAATTACATAATACTGTTTTACAATTTCTACTACAAAAACGTGAAAAAAATCCGCAATTATTTTTTACCTTGCGCACACATCGCAATGATGAGCAAGGGCGACTTTCTAGAGGCTATTGGTTTTTAGAAGAAGAAGAATTTTTATATTTTTCTTTTTGGAAAGGCATCGATAGCACCAATCAAATGCCGACCATTGCTATTGAAATCAATCTTGAGCAACAACTAACCATTACTTTTAATGGTAATGATTCCCGCGAAAAAGCAGAATTTTTACAAGATATAACGCAATTGCTCGACGGATTTATTCAATCAACTGATGGAAAGCAATGGAAAAAAACTTATCCCCAAGATTGGCAAAGTGCTTTAGACGCATTTTTAATCGATAAAACCCAAATTGATGATTATTTAGCCTTTAAAGGTAATCAAATAGCTGATTTTAGTTTTATTCCTGAAGCTGAATTTTTACAGGCTTTAAAATTTACTACCTTATTACGTCAAAAATTAGAAAGTGCTGAAATAAAAATTTTAACCGAAATCGGTAAGCCGTTAAAACTTCATTCTTTACAATTAGAAAATATTGGGCATTTTGAAAGTCTTGGCATTGATTTAAGCAGGCAAGTTACAATTTTTATCGGTGAAAATGGTAGCGGTAAATCAACGATTTTAAAAGCGATTGCGTTAGCTTTATCAGGTGTTCCGAGAACATTGGACACTGAACTTATTCAAAATTATTTACGTATTTTAAACACGGATTTTGATGGTACAAAACATTTTTGTAATAACGGTTCTATCCATTTAAATTTACAAATTAATGCCATACAAAGTCAAATTATTGAATTCAATGATACAGAGTTAGGCGGTATCGGTGTAGAAACCTTTGTCGATAATGAGGATGAATGGTTATTGTCCAGTGAAAACCGTTTTATTGATTTGGTGCTAGGTTTTCCACAAGGCAAGAAACGCGCTCAAAAGAATGTAGGAAAAATTGCTGAACCGAATTTAAATGACGTAATTGATTTAATAGAAGACCGCGACATTGCAAACTGGAAAAATGATTTAGTGGAATGGATAGTTGCATTATATCGAGAACCTGATGCTAAAATTCGCACTGAAAATTTAGTACAAATCAATTGGGTTTTTGATATTTTCTCTAAAATTATTTCTGACACTGATGCAACCGCGATTCGCTTAAAAAGTGCCGTTCACGACCCCGCAACAGGGAAAAAAGACATTATTATCTGCACCCCCGACATGCCCGACGGGATTTCTTTAGATTTGCTCAGTCAAGGCTATACCAATATTTTCATCTGGGTAGGTCGCTTAGTCATGCGCTTATACAGTGCTTTAAAAGCCCATCAAACCATCGCTAAAGATGATAAAAACCTTTTTTTACGCAATCCAAACACACGCGGAAAACGTTACGAAGCAAACACAATTGAAGAGCTTCATGGTATTGTATTAATTGATGAAATTGATACTTATCTGCATCCAACCCGACAACGGAATATTTTACGGGTATTAGTAGAAAAATTTCCTCATTTACAATTTATCGTTACGAGTCATTCTCCAATGGTTTTAGCGTATTTAACCCAATGGAAAAACACCACTGTTTATAAACTTGAAAATAATATAGCTACTTCCGTTCAACATTTTTACGGGCGTAACGAAATTGATTTGTTTTTTGAGTTTTATGGTATAGAAGCAAGACCCCCAGAAATTCAGGAAAAAATTGATGCTCTTTATAATTTCTTTGACCAAGAACAATTAGAACCAGCAAAACAACTTTTAAATGAACTACGAGAGATTTTAGGAGATAATGACCCTATTATTAATGAGTTGAGTACATCTATTGATTTAATGGAAAATTTATAATGCGACGAATTTATAAAACCCCTTGCCCAGCATTATCTGACTTCATCAAACAAGAAAAAGATAAAAAAATTGACCCTGTTTATAAAAATGGTTTAGATTCTAAAGAAGAATATAAGCAGCACTTTTTTAATCTCCGCAAACAGCTGTTAGAGGAACAAGGTTATATTTGTTGTTATTGCCAATCAAGAATTAATCTTGTAGAAAATGAAATGCCTAAAATGAAAGTAGAGCATTTCAAACCAAAATCCAAATATAAAGATTTAGAGTTAGATTACAGAAATTTACTAGCTAGTTGTTTAGGAAACTCAAATAGCGAAACACATTGTGATAGTAAAAAACTAGGAAAGGAATTAGAAGAAGTTCCCAATCCAGAATCTAAAGAATTTGAACAATTTAAGATAAAATATATTGCTTATAAAATTACAGCAAATACACAAGGTAAAGAATCAGATAAGTATATTAGTGTCATGCCATTATGGAATGAAAAGATTAAGCAAGCTAAAGCTGAAAATAAAGAAGAGGATAAAATAGGCTTAGAAAAAAATGACCCTTTGACAGGAATAGAAGAAGGTTGTTTAAATCTTAATCATCAAACATTAATGAGCCGTCGTTTTGGAGCATGGCAAGGCGTGAGCAATATTTTTTATAAAAAAATTGGAAAGAATTGGCATATAGAAAAAGGCAAAAAATTAGCAACAGATTTAATTGAATATTACAACAAGACAAATGATAGAGGAGAATTAAAAGAATTTTGTCAAGTTATAATAGATTTACTTAAAAAAGAGTTCAAAGTTTAATTTTTCCCGAGGTACTCCAAAATTCTCCCCCTTCTTTATGCTGAATCCATAGCCCTAGAACGCGGTGTTCGTGAACAACGTAAAATTATTTTACGGGGGGGTTCTACCTGTTCATTAATTGTACGGACAGGGGAATTAGTGCATTTAATGGGCGCGTCTGGATGTGGAAAAAGCAGTTTATTGTGGGCGTTGGCGCGGATGCGTCCGATGACTGAGGGAAAATTATTTTTAAACGGTATTCCCTCGTTTGAAATACCTGTGAATCATTGGCGGGCTGAAGTTGCTTTATTACCGCAAAAAAATGTCGTCATAGCGGGTACTGTTGAAGATAATCTATTATATCCATTTAAAAACTTTCAGATTCAACAAGAGCGTTTACAGTCTCGTCAGGAATATATTCCTTCTCCGCCTGATTTACGTCTAGCTATGCAGCGCGTGGGGTTACAGGATGTTGCTTTAGAACGTGAGGCTTCTTCTTTATCTGGTGGGCAACAAAATCGGTTGACCTTAGTTCGTGTGTTATTAACAAAACCACAAGTGTTATTAGCGGATGAGCCAACCGCAGGGTTGGATGATAAGTCGGCAAAATTGGTGATTGATTGTTTACAACATTTTTGTGAAACAGGCGGAGCGGTGATTTTAACAAGCCATGTCCATCATCATCTTTTGCAGGCTCGCAAAGTGGTATTTGAGGGGCATGGTTTATTTCAGTTAAATTAGTGCGTTATTTAGTTAATTCGTGAATATGTTTGTCGTTAAGGTATATCATCCCTTCTTTTTCGGTCACTTTGACCGCTTTCAGTTGTTCGCCGTTGCACATGGTACTTTGTGATGTCCCTGTGTCTGGTGTGTAGATAATGCCGTGCATGGAACAACGTAGAAATTTCCCTGATAGGTCGAAAATAATATCGTGTTCGCAGTTTAACCGCTTGGGCATGTGGACACAGCGATTTATGTAGGCGTAGCATTGCCCTTCAAAACGACAGATGATGATGGATTCTGGCTGGTTGTCGTAAAGCACTTCTTTGATAATGTGCCGACGGTCGATTAATGCGTCGCTAGGACAGACTTTTATCCATTGTTCGGGTGTTTTCATCGTGAATAGTAACCTAACCCTTTTAATAAGGTCTGCCCGTCTTTGAGGGATTGGCAGACCTATTGAACTTTACGTTGTACTCAGGTTCATTTAGCCCGCTAATGCGCGAACTTTTACATAACTACCAGGTGCGTCTTCAATGATTGGTAATGCGCCTGTCCCTATAACACGGGCATCGACTTTACCATCGCCATATTGGTCAATCCATAATGCCCAATGCGGCCACCAAGAACCCTCATGTTTGGTTGCCCCTTTTAACCATACATTTGGAGAATCAATGGTTTTAGTCTTATCATTGGTGTAGTAAAAATATTTAGGTTTGTAGGGCGGATTAATAATGCCTGCAATATGTCCAGACCCCCCTAAAATAAATTTCACATCACCAGAAACTAATTGTGTCCCTGCATAAGTAGATTCCCATGGGGCAATATGGTCTTCTTGTGCAGAGACAAAGCACATAGGAATATTAACTTTACCTAAATCAATGGGTTCACCCGCTAAAGTCACTTTATTAGGGGTTTTTAACGCATTGTTTAAATACATATTGCGTAGGTAGAAGCTGTGCATTTTAGCAGGCATACGGGTAGAGTCAGAATTCCAGTAGAGCAAATCAAACGCACTGGCTTCTCTTCCCATCAAATAATTATTAATGTGGAATGACCAAATTAAATCATTTGCCCGTAACATGGTGAATGTTGTCGCCATGTGGCTACCTTCTAAATAGCCTTTTTCATCCATCTTTGCTTCTAACGCTTCGATTTGCTCTTCATCGATAAAGACGCTTAATTCACCAGGGTCTTTAAAATCTAATAAAGTGGTGAATAAAGTTGCACTGACAATACGCTTGTCTTGTTTGCTCGCCATATAGGCTAACGTGCTGGTCAACAACGTACCGCCTAAGCAATAACCGATGGCATTAACTTCTTTTTCGCCCGTCGCTTTTTCGATAGCCGCTAAAGCCGCTAAAGGACCTTCTAGCATGTAATCTTCAAAGTTTTTATTGGCGAGGGTTGCATCAGGATTGACCCAAGAAATCACAAAAACTGTTTGTCCTTGGTCAACTGCCCATTTAACAAACGAATTATTTTCGCGTAAGTCCAGAATGTAAAACTTATTAATCCAAGGAGGAACGATTAATAATGGACGTTTATAAACTTTCTCGGTGCTTGGCGTATATTGGATTAACTGCATTAAGTCATTTTGAAAAACAACTTTACCCGCAGTCACCGCAATATTTTTACCAGGTGTAAAAGCATCTAAATCTGTCATTTTGACGCTTAAACGCCCTTTACCGCGTTCTAAATCTTCCAAAAAGTTATTTAACCCATTTAACAGATTTTGCCCACCTGTTTGCAAGGTTAAAAATAAAACTTCAGGGTTTGTCGCCACAAAATTGGTCGGTGCGAGCGCGTCGATTAATTGACGGGTATAAAAATCGATCTTCTTCGCATGTTGCGAATCACTATCTTTAATCCCTATCGCTTTGATAGTATTGTGTAACCATGTTGCAGAGAGTAAATAACTCTGTTTCACAAAATCAAAAGAGGGAACTGTATTCCAAGCCTCATGTTTAAACCGACGGTCCCCTTTTGCCGCATCGATATACGGTTCAATTTCTAAGCCTAAAGAACGTCGCCAAACATTCTCAATAACCTTTAACTGCTCCCGCCATAAAGACAGATTAGCTTCCATCAAACTGACAGGATTCATCATAAAATGCATGATTAACTCCTGTGATGCCTGACTGATATTTAAGGGGTCATGATCAATGGTTGGAATTTCGCCCTGCTCAACCCGCTCAGTCTGCTGTTCAATCAAATGCGCCATAATTTTTTGGCTTTTATCCAAAATCCCCTGCATAGTTTTTAACAAGGCATCAGGATCATAACCTTCAAAAATAGGGAGCTCACTCAATGACTGGGAAAACATTCAAGACTCCTAAATATTTCAACGATTGTATGTATTAACAGAACATCAACTTATAACAACGGTTTGTTGCAATTCATCCAGTTGACGTAAAGGTTATTAATAACACGCTAAAAGCACTTATATTTTCAGATAAGCCACATCAGACATGTGCCATAATGATGCAATGCATCATAATTAAGTAGGGTAGCCAAAATAACCTTTAGTGGTCAAGTACATCCCTAGAAAAAAAGATAATATACAAAGAAGTATTAAGTCTTTATTGTTTTAGTGACACAACTAGTGACACAACCCACATCCTTTAAATTTTGTGCTATGCATCACAATTACAAGCGGGGTAAAGATGACAGAATGGTTAAGCGTTATCAATGGAAAAAGATAAAACTTGCTGAATACGTTCAACGCCCACTTTTAACATCAACACCCTATCCAATCCAATGGCAACGCCCGCACAATCAGGCAAACCCATTGCAAGCGCAGTTAAAAAATTTTCATCAATCGGATGCTGTGGCAAGTTTAACGCCGCACGTCGTTGCAAATCCTCCATAAAACGCGCTCGCTGTTCAACAGGATCAGCCAATTCATGAAAACCATTCGCTAATTCCATGCCTTTAAAATACACCTCAAAACGCGCCGCTAACTGGGGATTTGTTGGACACTTACGGGCTAAGGCTGCCTGAGTTGCGGGAAAATACTGCACGACTGTTGGGCAAGTTTGCCCAATAAATGGCTCTACTTGCTGACTCATCAAAAATTGCAAGCAACTATCCCTGTCTAAAGGCGTATGTGTGACTAAACCCGCTGTAACCGTTGCATACTGCAAAGTTTCCAAAGGCGTATTTAACGGATGTAACCCTGTATAATCCTGAAAAACATCACAATAATTCACAACTTCTACAGGCGGACAAGCTAAAACCAATTGTAATAACTCATTAATTTCTTGAATTAAATCTGCTAAAGAAAAATAAGGGCGATACCACTCTAACAAACTAAATTCAGGATTATGCTTTGTACCCGCCTCACCATCCCGAAACACTTTACAAATTTGAAAAATTGCACCACTACCGCCCGCTAATAAACGCTTCATCGGCAATTCAGGCGATGTTTGCAAAAATAAAGGCTCTACCGTCTCAGCATGATAATGCGTATAAAACGGCGCAATCATTGGCTCAGGCACACTCGCACGCGATAAAATCGGCGTTTCCACCTCCCACACCTCCCGCGCAACAAAAAAATCTCGAATTTGTTGATACAACTGACTGCGTGCTCGTAATACCTCAAAAGACGCAACAGACCGCCAAGTTAAAGAAGAACCTTGCAACATAACAAACCGCCATCCTGCGAAAAAAAGCTGATAAAACGCAATTACAACAAGCGTTTTAATTGTGCTAAATACGCCTGTTCATCAGGCAATGTATTATTACGTTGCGCTAACCACAACGTTTCTGCCAAACACTCCAACATTTGATGCTCTAGCTCATGCACATCACGCGCTTTTGCACGTAACGACTGATAAAGTGCGCGAATACCTACAGGTCGGTCAGTGCTTAACTGCTCACGAATCGCAATATGCAAGCCTAAATGTAAAAAAGGATTGGTTTCACCCATTTCAGGTAAATAATCTTTATCCACAATATCTGCATGTAAAATCACATGGTATTCAGGATGCATTAATAAAACATCTAAAATCAGGCTTTCCAGCGGTTCTAAGGGCTTTTTTTCTTGATGTTTTCGCCACACTTCGATAAAAAAACGGCGGGTTGTATCACGTTGATCAGCAAACATAGCTACACAGTCAGGGAAGAAGAATGAATAAGCAAATTATACGGGATTTTTAGGCAGGGCAACGTTAATAGGCGTTGTATTAAGTTAGTAAGAATAATTAGAGAGGAAAATAATTTACCCAATTAAAATCGCTGAAACTATTTATACCTGAAAATACAGCAACCCTCTGTTTTAAATTTTGAATATCGCAGAACTGGGGGTTAGAATTATTATTATTTATTCTAAAATATCTCGAAAAATGACACTAGCCAGATGTTTTGCAAATTTCACAGGAACTGCATTACCAACCATCTTATATCCATCTGAAATATTTTTATATTTGAATATAAAATCATCTGGAAACGTTTGAATTCTTGCACACTCACGCACGGAAAGCCGTCTATATAAATCTTCTTTTCCCTGCACAAAAACTCTTTTATCCCGCTCTACCAACGCCATCTTTGGAGCTTGTGGATGTAATGGAGCATGGCGACCGCTCGCTTGAATCGTAAAGCTAGGCTCATCCCAACTTCTGACACGGTTTCTTGACATATAAATACTTGAAAATCCGCCATTCACATACTCATGATTTAAAATGGGAAAGTTCTCACCTTCATATGCCCCTTTCTTCTCTTTTGCGGGCATTGTCAACCTTAAATCCCAAATAGCATCTTTTAACGTTGGTTTTGGTAAAACTTTACTGGGTGGAGTGAAACTCTTCCCAATTTTTTTATGATATCCAACAATGATGACCCTTTTCCTATCTTGGGGAACATCATAATCATGCGCATTTAAGAGAAAATAAGAAACGTTATAATTAAGCGAGTTAAACTCACGTAAAATTGCTTGAAAGGCTTCCTGATGCCTTGAAAGTAAAATGCCAGAAACATTCTCAGCAAGAAAGAACAAAGGGCTTTTTTCTTTTAAAATTCGGATGTATTCAAAAAATAGTTGTCCTCTTTTATCATTTATGCCTCTTCTTGCACCCGCTTCGCTCCAACTCTGACAGGGAGGTCCCCCAATAATGCCCGCACATTCAGGAATATCGGTAGGTAAAATATCAGTAATACTTCTTCTATCTAAATGAACATGAGGAAAGTTATATTCAAAAGTTTCCCAAATAGAGGAGTCAAACTCATTTGCCCAAATCGTATTAAATCCCGCTTGATGAAATCCTAAATCAAGCCCGCCAGCACCACTGAATAAAGAAATTATTTTCATATTACTTTGTATAAGAAAGAAGTTTAACGTTTAAAAGACGAGCTAGATTAGAGGGAGACCTAATCGCTACATTTCTAATTGTAAAATGCTCGCTTTGAAGTTGTTCTAATTGTTCTCTATCTGATTGAGGGAAAGTATTATATTTTTCTTCTAACAAAATAGTATGAACCGTCAATTGATGAAGTTCGGTGATGGAAGCAATATGCTGAAAAACCTTGATTGGATTTTCAATGTGCCACATACCACGAACTCTTAAATCTGTAATTCCTAAAGGGTCAACTTTTTTTACTTTGGCAAGTTCATTCGTTGCTACTAGCTCAACGCCTGATATTTCTGAAATCCCCTGAGAAATTTTATTAGCAACCCTATGATATATCTCGCTTTCAGCAGCATAGCAATCACCATAGACGAACCACAATGCTTTAAGCGTCGATTTTGGCGCGACACCAATAATATAAATAATATCCTTCTGTTCCCAAGATACCGCGCCCTCACACTCTTTGCAGGCGTTTGTAATCCTTGAATCATTTCTAAATAATTTACTTTTTGGATAGGAACTATTCAGTGCAATAGCTGATGAAATACTTTCAATTTTCTTTACCTCAATCGCATCGCCTCCTTTAATGATAATATCGGGCGGATTATTTTGATTGCCAATATAAGAAAAGTTTTGACTATAAAGCTTATCTTTTTCAGTATCACTTAAATGAAGAGAGTTGCAAAAAATATCTTTAATATAAGTTTCAAGAGCATCTCCCATACTATTTGCTCTATTTGAACCCTGATAAAATGAATTTAAGTCTGTAATTGGATTTTGTATAAGATTTTTTAAGGCAATAATTAAATTTGTCATAGTGTTACAAGAGTGATTTTGTAATATTAAACAGTAACGTAAAAACATGATTGTTAATTATACTGTACATCCTTTCAGAATCGAAACTAATAAGAACCTAAGTACTGCGAGATTTTATAGATTAACCTGAGTTCGGCAAGTTTCTTTTAAAAAAGACAACAGGTTATCTGAATCGGGATTTTCAGGATTAGCAGGATTAAAAAGTGTCATTCACCTGACTTTTTGGTTTGAAGGTTTTAAATCCTGCTAATCCTGATTCAGACAATTTTTAAGGATTTAAATTAACGATAGTGTTGGCAATCTCGGTGGCGATGGGTAGGGCTAAGGGGATAACACTGGTAAGGGCTTTGGTTGCGTCGATTAATCCTTGCGCGGTGACTTTAATTAAAGATTGTTTCGGTTTTTCTTTGTTGGCTTCTTCTAGCAAACTTTCGGTTAATTCGCTGGCTTCAATGGCTTTGTCTTTTTCCTGAGCAGGGACTTTTTGCAACTCGGCATTTAATTGCGTGATTAATTGTTTTAACTTCTCTTTGGTGTCTTCACTGGCATTATGTAGCCCTGCAATTTGTTGTGTACCAATGGTAATTTTTGCATTATCCCCTGTCGCAACGACACCAACCGTTGAACCTGAAATTGTGACAGAACGATTAGAACCAGTCATATTTAATATTCCTTTGTGGATAGAGAAGCAGATAAATAGGTTTTTATATTACATCAAATACTTAACTAAAGCATAGACGCGCTAAATGTTTAAAGTAAACCCGCCAAACAATCTCCCCAATTTCCCCTTGTTTAACGATTTTCCCCACTACGCTTCGATTATTGTATAATTCGCGCTTTCTATATTTCCCCCCTGTTTATTTACCCTGTTGAAGGGGAAATTATTTTGCTTGTCTGTATAGAGGTTATTCTCCATTTATGAAGACTATCGCCGAACGTATTGCCGATGAACTCGGTGTGCAAGCTCGTCAAGTGCAAGCTGCCGTTGCGTTACTAGACGATGGCGCGACAGTGCCATTTATCGCCCGTTATCGTAAGGAATTAACAGGCGGTTTAGATGATACGCAGTTACGGACTTTAGAAGAGCGGTTGCGTTATTTGCGGGAAATGGATGAGCGTCGTGAGGCGATATTAAATAGTATTCGGGAACAAGAAAAACTAACGCCCGAATTAGAACAGGCAATTTTAGAAGCAGAAACAAAAACGCATTTAGAAGATTTGTATTTGCCGTATAAACCTAAACGGCGCACGAAAGCCCAAATTGCGAAGGAAGCAGGGCTTGAGCCTTTGGCATTAACTTTGTGGCAAGACCCAAGCCAAGACCCCGAAACAGTCGCAATGGGCTTTATTAATGCGGATAAAGGCGTAAGTGATGTTAAACAGGCGTTAGATGGGGCTAGACAGATTTTAATGGAGCAGTTTTCTGAAAATGCGGCGTTGTTGGATAAGCTCCGTACTTTCATGTGGGATACGATTAAGTTGACTGCTAAAGTGGTCGATGGTAAGCAAACGGATGGCGCGAAGTTCGCGGATTATTTTGATTATCAAGAGCCTTTAAAAGAAATTCCTTCGCATCGGGCTTTAGCATTGTTCCGTGGTAGAAATGAGGGATTTTTGCAATTAACGCTCCCGTTAGCAGGGGAAGAAGACGCAGGCATTCCTTCGGCGCATCGTCCGTTAAATGCTTGTGAAGCGATGATTGCACAGCATTATCAAATTGCAGAGCAAGGACGTGCAGCCGATAAGTGGTTAGTGGAGACGGTGCGCTGGACGTGGCGGTTTAAAGTGCGTTTAAGCCTTGATGTGGAATTGTTGATGCGTTTACGTGAAAGCGCGGAAACTGAGGCGATTAAGGTTTTTTCACAGAATTTGAATGATTTGTTATTAGCTGCGCCTGCGGGTCAACGGGCAACGATGGGATTAGACCCTGGATTGCGGACAGGGGTTAAGGTTGCGGTGGTTGATAAAACAGGAAAATTAGTCGATAACGCAACGATTTATCCGCATCCGCCTAAAAATCAGTGGACAGAGTCGATTGCGCTGTTAGCGCATTTAGTGGCAAAACATGGGGTTGAGTTGCTGAGTATTGGTAATGGAACAGCGTCGCGTGAAACTGACCGTTTAGCAGGTGATTTAATTAAAGCGCATCCTGAATTGCGTTTAACAAAAATTGTGGTCTCTGAGGCGGGTGCGTCGGTTTATTCTGCGTCAGAATTGGCGGCTAATGAATTTCCTGATTTAGATGTGTCGATTCGTGGCGCGGTTTCTATTGCGCGTCGTTTACAAGACCCTTTAGCGGAATTGGTGAAAATCGAGCCGAAATCGATAGGGGTTGGACAGTATCAACATGATGTGAATCAGTCACAATTAGCCCGCACGTTGGATGCGGTGGTTGAGGATTGCGTGAACGCGGTCGGGGTTGATGTGAATACGGCTTCTATCCCGTTATTAAGTCGGGTATCGGGTTTAAATGCGGGTTTAGCGCGGAATATTGTGGCATTTCGGGATGAGCATGGCGTATTTACCAGTCGCGATATGTTGCGTAAAGTGCCCCGTTTTGGCGAGAAAACTTTCGAGCAGGCAGCGGGCTTTTTGCGGGTCGTGAATGGTGAGAATCCGCTGGATGCGTCTAGTGTGCATCCTGAAGCTTATCCTGTGGTTGAGCGAATTGTGTCTAAAACGCAACGTCCCGTAAAAAATATGATAGGCGATGTCAGTTTTATTCGGCAGTTAAAAGCGCAGGAGTTTGTCGATGATAAATTTGGCGTGCCAACGGTCACGGATATTTTACGTGAGTTGGAAAAACCTGGTCGTGACCCACGTCCCGAATTTAAAACGGCTGAGTTTAAAGAAGGGGTTGAAACCCTAAGCGATTTAAAAATTGATATGGTCTTAGAGGGCGTTGTGACTAACGTCACGAATTTTGGCGCGTTTGTGGATATTGGCGTACATCAAGATGGTTTGGTGCATATTTCTGCGTTGTCGAATACTTTTGTGAAAGACCCGCGTGAAGTGGTAAAAGCGGGCGATGTGGTAAAAGTGAAGGTTTTAGAGGTTGATTTACCGCGTAAACGGGTGGCTTTAACCATGCGTTTAACAGATTCTGCTCGTGATTATGCGGGAACAGGGAGCAATGCACCTGTGGAAAAAGCCAAAGCAGGAGCGGGTTCTACGACTCAAGCGCATTCTCAGGCAAAATCGACAAATGCGGTTAAAAATACGTCTAAAGCGGGCAAACCTGTCAAACCCGCAAAATCGTCGCCTGCCCCTGAGCCAACAGCGTTGGGTTCTGCATTAGCGGCAGCCATGGCGAATGCTAAAAAACGTTAGGAATATCAATTAAGGGGTGGCAGGTGATAGGTGTCAACCGCTTAATTTCTCGTCTCAGCCGTCTATACTACATTTATAAGTTTTGAAAACTGTTTAGGAATTTGTTATGCCCGTTTATGCGACCCCTGAAGAAGCTGAATTAGCCTTTTATGAGGCGTTTGAGACCGCTGACCTTACAGAGATGGGAAGGGTTTGGGCAAATTCGGATGATATTACTTGCATTCATCCGATGGGGAATTGTTTAAGAGGGCGAGAGGAAGTCATGAGTGGCTGGCGTGAGGTCTTTAGCGGTGGTACGCGGTTAGCGTTCGAATTAACACAAGTTCAGCAAAATATTAATCATAATATTGCCATTCATATTTTATATGAAAACATCTCCTTAATCGGGAGCAACCGCCCTGCAACATCAATGATTGCTACAAATATTTATCAGTTAATTAATGGCAGTTGGCAAATTATTCTGCATCATTCGTCCTTAATGCCTGATGAGAATAGTTTAGACTTTGAAGACCCTTTTGAAGATGATGATGAAGACGATGGCGATTTTGTGGAAGATGCGGGCTTACCTGCCGCGCCTAAACGGATTGTGCATTAATCACTGATTCACATCGCGTGGGGCGTTTTCTGATTTATGTTAAATCTGTTATTACAACAACTCGCTGACGGTCAAGTTCATTCATTAACGCAGTTAGCAACGAGCTTGCACAAATCGCCTCTGCAAGTTGCAGATATGTTAATGGCGTTACAATCTTATGGCTTAAGCCTACAGGCGGTTACTGATGAGGCTTATCAATGGTCTCATCCTATCCCCTTATTAGATGCGACACAGTTAAAAGCGAATTTATCCCCTGAAGTCCGTCAGCATATTCAAACATTGCAAGTCTTTGCTGTCATAGACTCGACCAGTCGCCACTTGCACGCGCAAGCCAGTGACCCGCATAAAATTGCGATTTGCTTGGCAGATTATCAAACGGCTGGTTATGGCAGGCAGGGAAAAACGTGGGTTTCTCCCTTTGCCAGTGGGATTTGCTTATCTTTTAAACAACGTTATGCACAACCCTGCCAGTTAGTTGGGTTAAATATTGCGATTGCGATTGTTTTAGCGCGTTTTTTACAGCAACAGGGCGCGGTCGGCTTACAGATAAAATGGCCTAATGATATTTTATGGCAAGGGCAGAAATTAGCAGGTATTTTGTTAGAAAATCGCCCATTAACGACAGGGGCTTGTGAAATGGTATTAGGAATTGGGCTTAATGTTTGTTTTCCCTTACCATTGCCCATTTTAGAATATCCAATTGTTGATTTAAGGACCGTGATGGGACAAACACAGAATAGACAAGCCCTTGTGATTGCACTGATTGAGCAATTAATCCCTCATTTATTGGCATATGGACGCAGAGGCTTAACACCGTATTTGCCCGATTGGCAAGCATTTGATTACTTAGCAGGACAACAGGTAACATTAACAACACCACAAATACAAATTCAGGGTATTGCGTGTGGTATTGATGCTCAAGGCGCGTTACTATTAGAAGATGTCAATCATCAGCGACAACGCTATGTATATGGAGATGTTAGCGTTAAATTATGAACTTGCTCATCGATATCGGAAATAGTTGCATTAAATGGGCAAGTTTTCAGCATAATCAGCTAACTGCTCAACAACGTTGTGCTTATCAAAAGTCGCATGTCAACGATGCATTTCAGCAAGCATGGCAAACTTTTCCTCCACCAACGGCAATTTGGGTTTCTAATGTTGCAGGGGAAGAAGTGGCAACCGCTTTGCAACAGTGGACACAGGCGCAATGGGGTTTAACGCCTCAATTTGCCAAAAGCACTGCCTTTGCTCATGGTGTCACAAATGCCTATCAACAGCCTGAAAAATTAGGTGTAGATAGATGGTTAGGTTTGATGGGTGCACATCATTTAATTCAAGATAATCTCTGTGTTGTGGATTGTGGGACAGCAATAACGATTGATATGATTAATCAAGCGGGACAGCACTTAGGCGGATTAATTGTGCCTGGTGTTATTACTATGCACCAAGCCCTTGCAAAAAATGCACATGCGCTTGCTTCGTATGTCTCTATTGCATCAAATTTGCAGGAAAACCGATTAGCAACAGATACCCATGCAGGTATTACTTTAGGCACGTTATATGCGGTACTTGGTTTAATTGATTATGTGATGAACCGTTTTGAACCGACTTTAGGAACGTTACAGTTGGTATTAACGGGCGGTAGTTTACCCAGTTTACTTCCTTTGCTTCAAAGACCTTATCAGCATATTCCTGATTTGGTATTGCAAGGACTAACCATGATGGTCACACAAAACAAATGAGAGTTTTCGCCTTATTACTGCTATTGCTCAATCTGGCTTTTTTTGTTTGGTTGCAGGAATTTGATTGGATGGCATGGTTTCCATGGCAACCGCAACAATTCAAATCAGCCCAAGCCGCTGTGGTGGATAACGGGTTGCCAAAGTTGGTTTTATCTAGCGAATATAAAGCGGGGATAATGCCTAATACAGCACAACCGCCAAGCATTGCAAATGATGCAACTACAACACCCGCCATTGCGACCCCACCGGCGACAACAGTCGCCAGCAATACAACAGCCACAACAATACCTGATAACACAAGCCTAGAGACTACAAACACAGCAACAGCAACGCCCGCTGAACCTGCTCAAAAACAGCCTGAAAAAACTACAACTGTTGATAAAGCTCAGGTCGTTGATGCAAATCAACCTGCAAAAGTGGCGGAGACTAACACAGCGTCAACCTTAATAACGCCAACAACGCCCCCGCCAGAATCAACCACGTTGACCGCATTAAACACAGCTAAAACGCATTTATTAGATAGCATAGCTTCAAAAACACCCGCACAAACTCGACAAAATCAAGCGACAGAAACAACAGCAATCAATCAAGTAACGGCTAATGCTGAAGTGCGTAAAACACCAGACCCTCAGCATGTGACACCTGACACAAAAGTAGCTGAAAATAAATCTACAAAAGAAAACACTACCGCCGCTGAAAAAACGGATAAATCTCCCACGATTATTGAGCCTCAAGCAAATGAACCCGCAGATAAATCAACAAAATCAGTAGAAAAGAACAGTCATAAATCATCAGCACCGTCGACACAACTGGCTGATGCGGGCATGTCCCCCACAAACACGCAAAAAGCTGTCGAGAAAAAACCCAACGACCCCGCAAAAACGCTAACATCAGTAGCGGCTACATCCACAACAACGACAGGAACAGCCTGCTATAAAAGCAATTATTATGGAGATGGCAATCTGTTAAGAAGTGCCGCCAGTTGGTTTAATCAAAAAGAGAAAAATATCGCACGGGTAAGTCGTCAGGATAATAAAAAAGTCGAATCCTCATGGGTCTTTTTACCCCCACAAAAGAATCGCCAAGCGGCTTTAAATGCTTTGAAAAAACTAGAAAGTCAAGGGATTATAGACTTTTCTATCATGACCGAAGGGAAATATAACAATGCAATTTCTTTTGGCATCTTTCGTGAAGAGGCTAGAGCAAAACAGCGGTTAAATGAGTTAAAACAAAAAGGCTATAGCAATGCTCGTTTAGAAAAACGTTATGAAACAGATACACATTATCAGTTAAATGTTAAAATACCCGAGCGACGCAGTGGTTTAACACAAGAATTTAATCAAGTCTTTAAAGGGATTAAGCTAGAGAAAATCACGTGTCCATAACGGTAATGAAAAATATAAGAAAGGGTCAGTATAAACAGAGATAGGGTGTTTTACTTATTGGCAAGAATAAACTGAATTGCCTATAAGCCTTGTTGAAATGATGACATATACTAACACCTGACAGGATTAGCCGAGATACTATAAAGACATTATTGAGACAAGATACACAAGTTTTCTTTATAACAATCGTGCGAATACTACCCTTTCCACCATAAACAACATTTTGTTTAAATTATGATTAACTGCGTTAACGATGCGTATTGATTGTCTGCTCATTCAAACTCTCTGTGATAACCGACGCACCAAAATTAATAGTTGATGGGTTTAACTTCATGACAGAAAAAAGACCAACTATTGTGGTAGTGGACGATAGCGCAACATCCATTTCCCTTTATCAATTCAGTATTGACCCTCTTGCGATAAATTTTATGGGGTTCAAATCACCTGAAGAAGCCATGCCTTATTTACAAGAGCATACACCTGATTTGCTGTTCTTAGACATTATTATGCCTGGTATGGATGGCTTGACTTTTCTCCGTCGGTTACGTACCCAAGAAAATCAGAAAATGACCCGTGTTATCATGGTGACTTCAAAAGACTACGCACAAGACCGCTATATTGCCAAACAGTTAGGCGCGTTAGACTTTGTGATTAAACCATTGCGCTTTAAAGAAATTCGTGATTTAGTCTGTAAATACGTTGATATTACACCGACTACGGAAGCAACGAATAAATGAGTACGGCACTTAACTACATTCGCTTTTGGGGCGTAAGAGGGTCTTATCCTGCACCGTTTGGGAGTCATTTACGGGTTGGTGGGAATACATCTTGTGTCGAATTGCGAGTTGATAATCATATTCTGATTTGTGATGGCGGAACAGGCATTATTCCGCTGGGTAATGCCTTGATGGGACAGCAAGATATTCGTGAAGTGACGATTATTTTAACCCATTACCATTGGGATCATATTTCAGGCTTACCGTTTTTTGTGCCTGCTTTTGTACCTGGTTGGAAAGTAAATTTTTTCGGGCCAGGTGATAATCGAAAAGAAATTGAAAAACGGATTTCAGGGCAAATGGTTGACCCCTATTTTCCTGTTGAAGTAGAAATGTGGTTAGCCAATATTCAATACATTGATATGGAAAATAATGAATTGAATTATGGTCCTTATAAAATCAGTAGTTTCAATGTACATCATCCAGGAAGTACATTTGGATATCGAATTGAGGTAAAAGGTAAAACCATTATTTACGCCTCTGATAATGAATTATCGTTTATCGACCAAAATATTGAATCACGTAAAGATGAAATGAATGAGCAGGAACATGCGCTTATTTTAGCCATGCAAGCCGAAGAGAGAACTAAAGCATTAGAAGATATTCGCAACGCCAATATTTTTATTCATGATGCCCAATACACACCTGAAGACTATAATAAGAAACGGGGCTGGGGACATTCCTGCTATATCGATACCGTCAACTTTGCTGCTGATGCGGATGTGAAGCAACTTTATCTATTCCATGTTGATCCAAACTACAACGATGATAAAATTGAAACATTGCATCGTTCTGCCGTGAATATCCTGCATGACCGTCAATCTGCCATGCAATGCCATATTGCCCGAGAAGGTTTGATTATCGATTTTGATAATCTCTAATTGATTTAATTGCTGTTATATCTGATATTTCCTTGATTATACAACTCGCTCGTTTCCTGCTAACACTAGCCTTAGGGCTATTAGGTGGCTGGGTTTTTTACTATTTCGCAATTCCTGCCCCTTGGTTGTTAGGTGCTTTAACCTTCACCCTATTATTGAGCATGGCAGGCTTACCCCTGTTAATGTTTCACCGCATTAATAGTATGACGCTTGCGGTGATTGGCGTTATGCTAGGCAGTAGCTTTTCCCTGCAACTGTTACAGCAAGCAGAACAATGGCTACTCAGTCTCAGTAGTATCTTCTTCTACCTGATAACAGTGACTTTTTTCGCCATGTACTACTGTCAACGTGTTGCCAAATTGGATTTTTTATCCTCATGGTTTGCCAGCGTTCCCGGTGGACTGAGCGAAGTCATTTTATTAAGCGACCAACTGCAAGCTGACGTTCGTGCGGTTGCTTTATTTCACTCATTACGGGTCATTGTGATACTACTGAGCTTGCCTATCCTCCTCTGGTTCGCACATAGCCATTTTACGCCCCCCTCGGTTTCTAGCTCGCTGACCTTTAATCTCAGTGTGTATGATGCCTTCCTCTTATTCGCCTGTGGTGGCTTAGGTGCTTTATTAGCCATCCGTTTTCATGCACCTATAGCAATGTTGTTTTATCCCTTCATGCTGAGTGCGCTACTTCATATCTGCTTATTCACCACGGCAAAACCGCCCAGTGGTTTAATCATTATCACACAACTGATTATTGGCTCTTCGATAGGTTGTCGTTTTGCAGGATTTCCATGGTTAAAAGCACTTCGTCTTTTTAAACTCGGCGTTGGCATGGTGAGCATACTAATGGGTGTAACACTTGTGTTTGCGGGCGGATTACACATCGCTACAGGTATTCCCTTCACTAGCCTTATGCTTGCATTTGCGCCTGGTGGCGGAGCGGAACTCATGTTAATCGCCCTTTGGCTACAACTAGACCCTGCATTCGTTGCAGTTCACCAACTACTGCGCCTAACCTTAGTCATGCTCATCATTCCGCTTGTAATCACACTATGGAAACGCAAACAAGTGAACGCTATTAACTCATCGCCTAAAGCCTCACATCTCACATAAAGCAAACATTGTATTTATCAAACCTCATTGCTTTTTTAGCATCACGCTTTCTCCCCCTAATTTAGCCGTGCTATCACATTTATAAAATGACAACACCGTGACAATTCGGCTGTTTATGGGGTACTACTCAGCATTGAAAAAAACAAGTTTTAGAAATGTATCAAATCGTTATAATACTGATGATTTATACATATACTAAGGTAACTACCCCAGTTGGCATATGTGCTGCTACAACCTTAACTGTGTAAACCATCCTGTCGGAGAATTTTAATAAAATGTTAGATTTTGACGAACCCAGTAATAGCGAAGAATCCTTATTACTCCATAAACTCAGTATATCTCCCAGCAAAAAGACCCATAAAAATAATGGTTTTTCTAATGCGGTAGATGCCCGTCAAAACACGGATTATAAAGTTAGTAAACCCATGACATCCGCTAGTAAAACAGACACAAGCCCCATTATGGCAGAGCCTGAACTCATGGAAGAAAAAAAACGCTTTATTTTCCCTGTTTCCAGTAGCCTATCCCCTGTTAGCATTGGGGCGCGTCGTCCTGATGCCAGTGCGGTAAAAATTATTGGTGGACAAGGTTATGATGTCCGTCAACCAATTCCCTTGAAATATCCTAATATTCGTCAGCATTTTCTCAACGCCCGTAATAATTTCTGGACACCCAACGATATCGCGATGGGTGACGATAAAATGCAATGGAATACAGGAAAATTGACAGAGGAAGAGGCATGGATGTTTAAATGCAATATTTCCTACCTCACCGCCTCTGATAACCTAGTGCCTGACAATTTAGACAATGCGATTCTGGCACAAATTACCGCAAATGAAATGCGCCAGTATTTACGCTGGCAAATGGCAGAAGAAGCTAATCATATTGAATCTTATTTCTTTATATTAGAATCTTTTGGGCTAGACGTAGAAGGACAAGGGCAAATTTTCAATTTATACCAACAAGTCCCTGAATTAACCGCAAAATTAAACTGGAATTTGACATTTACCAATAACGTCGTAAATTGTGACGCGCCACTTGGTTCACGAGAAGCCAACCGTGCGTTATTAGAAGATTTAATTAGCTATTACATCTTTGAATACCTATTTTTCCCCTTAGGATTCTCCCAAGTATTTGCATTAGCCCGTCAAGGCAAACTCAGAAACACGGCACAACAATATCAATATATTTGGCGCGATGAAAACCTTCATGCCATCAATGGTCGTTGGTTAATTCGCCAAATTATCAAAGAAAACCCAGAATTATGGGATAAAGCCATGCGTGAACGGGCGCGTGCCATTATTAACGAAGCAGTTGCGTTAGAAACAAATTTCGGCAAAGCAACCATGCCCAATGGGGGAATTCCTGGTTTATCCATTAACTCTTACACCAGCTATGCTCGCTTAATGGCAAACAACATTTGCCAAGCTTTAGGCTTAGATTTACTCTTTGATATCAAAGAACATCCTATGCCTTGGTTGTCTGAGTACGAAATGAAACAAGAAGTAAATTTCTTTGAAGGACGTGTCCGTGACTATCGAGTAGGTAGCGACCTTAAATGGGAATAGCTCATCTCATTTTTTGAAAAACGGGATCATGATGAGATTCTTTTAAAAAGACAACAGGTTGTCTGAATCAGAATTCTCAGGATTTTCAGGATTAGCAGAATTAAAAAGCGTGATTCACCTGACTTTTTGGTTTAAGGGTTTTAAATCCTGCTAATCCTGATTCAGACAATGTTTTAATCTTCTCTGATAAATCCTTTTCGCGTGTTCCGACAGAGCTGCTAGGTTTTCAAAACCGACTCTAACAACATCTGCTTTCATCATGGTATAAACCATGGACAAAAGTCGTCGATTGCACAGAATAAATTTGTTATCGTACTCATTATTGTACCTGTGGAACGCAGTAGCAGACATTTAGCGATGCTCCATTATTCCTATTTTTCCTTTGGGTACAACTTATTATTGCATCCATTCTGCTTTTTTACTGGTTTTACCATTGATAGCCTGTTTTATATCAAATATCTCGCCGAACTGGGGTTACATAGGAATCATTTATGAAGCATCTGCAACCACTCTACGGACATTCGCTAGCGTTACTCACCGACTTATATCAATTAACCATGGCTTATGGTTATTGGAAAACAGGCAATCCACATCAAGAAGTTATTTTCAGCCTCTTTTTTCGTAAACCCCCCTATCAAGGCGGTTATACCATTACCGCAGGGCTTGCCAGTGCCTTAGAACTTGTTGAGCAACTGCGTTTCACGGCTGAGGATGTTGCCTATCTTGCGACAATTAACGGTAATGATGGCAAACCGCTTTTTGAAAAAGGCTTTTTAGATTATCTCTATGAACTACGTTTTACCTGTGATATCGACGCAATGCCTGAAGGGACTATTGTATTTCCTCATGAACCCTTATTACGTGTTCAAGGTGAGCTACTTCAATGCCAATTGTTAGAAACGGCATTACTCACTTTACTAAATTATCAAACACTTGTCGCTACAAAAGCCACTCGTGTATGCCAAGCCGCACAAGGTGATATGGTGCTAGAGTTTGGTTTGCGTCGTGCACAGGGTATCGATGGTGGTCTCAGTGCTAGCCGTGCTGCTTATATTGGCGGGTGTACAGGCACATCAAACGTTTTAGCGGGTAAACTCTTTGATATGCCTGTGAAAGGGACACATGCGCATAGTTGGGTCATGGTTTTCCCGAATGAATTAACCGCATTTCAAACTTATGCCAATGTTTTACCTAATAACTGCATCTTCCTTGTTGATACCTATGACACCTTACAGGGGGTACAACATGCTATCGAAGTTGGTCAATCGCTACGTCAACAAGGGCATGAAATGGTAGGTATTCGCTTAGATTCAGGGGATTTATGCGAACTTAGCCGACAAGCTCGCCAACAACTTGACCAAGCGGGATTTACTGACGCGCTGATTGTCGCCAGTAATGACCTAGATGAATATGCTATTCAAAGCCTAAAACAGCAGGGTGCAGCAATTAATGCTTGGGGAATTGGCACAAAATTAGTGACCAGTTATGATGAACCTGCACTCGGTGGCGTGTACAAATTAACAGCGATTAAAAATCAAGAAAATTGCTGGGAATATCGCATTAAAGTGTCTGAACAATCTATTAAAACAACGAACCCTGGTATTTTACAAGTTCGTCGTTTCTACAATGATCAAGGGTTTTTCCTTGGTGATATGCTTTATGATATTTTACAACCACCATCTGGTAACCCTGTACTGGTGAATATTAATGACACACAAAAATTATTAAAAATTAGTCCTGAAGTGCTATATGAGGATTTACTCATCCCTGTGATGCGTCAAGGCAAAACCCTAGCAAATCAGCCAAAGTCTTTACTAGACATTCGCCAATATCTACAACAACAATTACAGCGTTATCCCGATAATTTCAAACGCCTTGAAAATCCTGATATATATCCCGTCAGTTTAGAAGGAAGCGTCTTCTTACATAAAGAACACCTGATCAACCAAACTAAACAATCAAAAACCCGTTACCAAATGTAATGGAATGACGGTATGCTATAACCGTTAATACTAAAAACTCACAATTCCACCTAAGCTATTAAACATTCATGCAACTTGTGATTTGTGCCATCGCGCCACATAAACCCCAACTTATTAAACAACTCAGCCGTACACTGGTTGACAGTGGTGGCAATATTGAAGAACTGCGCCTAACGACACTGGGTGACCAAGTCAGTTTATTTCTATCTATCTCTGGCACGTGGAACGCTATTGCCAAAATAGAAACGCAATTCCCCCGTTTACAAGAACAACTGGGAATTACTATCCTAAGTCAACGCGCAGAAACCCTACCCAAACTGACGAATCACTTACCCTACCTGATTGAAGTTGTCGCAATTTACAACGCAGAAATTCTACCCAATATCGTGCGTTTTTTTAGCGATGCAGATGTTCGGATTGAAGACATCAATAGCCATACTTATACCCTTGCACAACTTGAAACCCTCATGCTCTCCCTCACATTACGTATTTACGTTCCGAATACTATCGTCATCAGTAATTTACGCGGTGATTTTTTTGACCTTGCTGACGAACTCAACCTAGATGCCGTGATGGAACCCATCAAATAACACAAAAAATAGGAAACTAACATGAGTTTAACGATAGGCGACGCGCTTCCAGACATCAGCCTACCCGCGACGGGTGATAAAACCATTTCCCTCCGAGACTGTCGCGGACAAATCCTTGTCCTTTATTTCTACCCCCGCGACGATACCCCAGGATGCACACAAGAAGGTCAAGATTTCCGCGACCACTTTGCCGATTTTCAAGCTAAAAATGCCCTTATCCTTGGCGTATCCCGCGACAGCGTCAAAAAACACGAGAAATTTAAATTAAAATACGAATTTCCCTTTGATTTACTCGCCGATGAAGAAGAAAAACTCTGCGCAATTTTTGACATTGTCAAAGCTAAAAATATGTATGGCAAACAAGTTCGCGGAATAGAAAGAAGTACCTTTATTTTTGATAAAGACGGCATTCTTCGCCACGAATGGCGCAAGGTAAAAATTCCCGACCACGTTAAAACCGTGCTTGCTTGCGTAGAAGCACTAAACCAATAACCCCGCGCCTAACTCCCCCTACAAGCGGGGGAAACAATCACACATCATAAATAGTCTGGTGCATTAATGAGGTCAAACTGATTTATGTACTATGAACACTTCGGCTTAGAATCCCCCCCCTTCAAAATTACGCCTGACACCCATCTTTTTTACTCAGGCGGAAAACGTGGGCTTGTCCTAGATGCCTTACTATATGCCATCAAAACAGGTGAAGGCATCATTAAAGTCGTTGGTGAAGTGGGCAGCGGAAAAACCATGCTTTGTCGAATGCTAGAGGCCCGTTTACCTAAACAAGTTGAAGTCGTTTACCTTGCAAACCCCCATGTTTCCCCCGACATGGTTTTACACGCTATCGCGTTTGAAATGCGCCTGACGATTAAAACCGAAGATAACCGTTTACACGTGATGCATCGCCTACAAGCCGCCCTCCTTGAAAAACATGCACAAGGTCGACAAGTTGTCGTGTTTATCGAAGAAGCGCAAGCCATGCCATTGGAAACACTAGAAGAAATTCGCCTATTAACTAATTTAGAAACAAACCGCGATAAACTCCTACAAATGGTACTGTTTGGACAGCCAGAACTCGATGCTAACCTTGCAAAGCCCCATGTTCGCCAACTAAAAGAACGCATAACCCATAATTTCTACTTAGAACCCCTAAATAAACAAGAAATAGAAAACTACCTCTATTTTCGTATGCAATCTGTTGGCTATCGTGGGCTTCCCGTCTTTGATAAAGCCGCAATTAAAATGCTATACATTATTTCACAAGGACTTATCCGCCGACTGAACATACTCGCTGATAAAGCCTTATTGATTGCATTTATGGAAAATACACACTTTGTACAAAAAAAATACATCCTACGCGCTGCACAAGACAGCAATTTTTCCATTCCTTATCAAAACAAAATACCGCTAAAAAGCGTTAGCTTAATCCTACTTATCCTATTGCTGACTTTTCTACTCTCTCCCCATAACACATGGATAAATCAACAATTACAACAACTATTTTCACCGCCACAAAATTCATTACAGCCCATCACCACACCACCACCGATTAAGCCCTCTCCGTCGCAAAACACACCCGCAACAGACTCGATAACCCTACCCAGCCAGTTACAACAACGCTTAATCGACTCAAACACACGCTTAAAACAACTCAATCCCCAATCCTACACCTTGCAACTTTTCCAAATTAATGACGATAAGCCTGAAGAATTAGAACGTTTTTTACGCTTGCCTGATGTACAACGCTTGCAAACAGAACTTTTAGTGCTAGATATTGGACAAAGTTTGATAATCATTTACGGCATATATCCTGATGAAATACAGGCGGATAATGCATTAAAAAATTTAGCCGAGCGGTTACAACGGAATAAACCGTTTATCCGTCAAATCAATAATCTGCTGAAAGTTAAATCAACCTGAGTTTGGCGAAATTTTATAAGATTAACGCGAGTTTCTTTTGAAATGACAACAGCTTGTCTGAATCAGAATTTTCAGAATTAACAGAATTTTCAGAATTAAAAAGACAAGAAAACTAAAAGAATAAAAAATTATGTTTTTAATTCTGCTAATTCTGAAAATTCTGTGAATTCTGATTCAGACAAAAAAAGACCTGCTAGGTTTTGAAAACGTAGCAGGTCTTTGTTTTATAACACACGCAAAACTGGGGTTATATTTTAAACGCAAGCGCAACCAGTCTTCACAAAACCAGTGCAATAATGGAAAGAGAAGAGAGAGGGATATAAAAAAACAACTCGTTAAAAGAGATTACAATTCATTTTGCAGATATAACAAAAAGGCTTTAATCACGTCTTCATTCCGTTTATAAAATACCCATTGCCCGACTCGTTGCGAAGTTACCAAGCCTGTACGTTGCAAAATTGCCAAATATGCTGAAATCGTCGATTGAGATAAGCCCGCACGTTCATAGATACGTCCAACACAAACGCCTGTTTCTTCTAGCGAATGCTCCTGCGGTTGAAAGTGTTTTTCAGGCTCTTTTAACCACATTAATATTTCTCGACGCACTGGATTAGACAGTGCTTTGATGATGCCATCGATATCTATTTCATTACTCACGTACTACTACCTCAACTTAACATAGCGACTGCGTTTAAGACGCGCTCTTTATTTAATTTTAAAGTTTATTTCAGCAGGTGTATTAAAAATGTTTATAAATAAAGACCCGACGGGAAGTATATCGCCAGTCAGGTCTTAAAAAACGTCAACAAGTCGCCATTTTACCGCGTTATGCTTAAACAATCAGTGTTGTTAATGCCTCACTGCTAAAATTTTTAATGGATTCGTAATGTCCTGAGCGTACTTTATTTGCCCATTCAGGTTCGGATAATAACGCTCTTCCTACTGCAACTAAGTCAAATTTATGCTGTTCTAACCGTTCAGCTAAGGTGCTGAGTTGTTCGAATTGAAGGCTGGGATAATCTTTGCCTTGGAATTGTTCTAAGGAAAAAGCACGGTCAAGTCCAATGCTACCAACGGTAATCACTGATTTATTAGTTAAGCGTTGTGTCCATGTGGCTAAGTTATCGGGCGAATCGGTAAATTCTGCCTCCCAAAAACGCCGTGTGCTGGCGTGAAACACATCAACCCCAGCATTAGCTAAGGGTTGCAGAATGCGTTTTAACTCGTCAGGGGTATTGGCTAAACGTGCTTTATAATCGCGTTGTTTCCATTGTGAAAAACGGAAAACAATCGGAAAATCAGGGTTAACCGCTGCCCGCACGGCTTTGACAATTTCAACAGGAAAGCGCACTCGATTTTCAATTGAGCCACCATATTCATCCTGCCGTTGGTTTGTCCCTTCCCATAAAAAGTTATCTAACAGATATTCGTGTGCGCCATGAATTTCAACACCATCAAACCCAATACGCTCCGCATCACGGGCTGCTTGGGCAAAGGCTTCTACCACGGCTTGAATATCTGTTTTGGTCATTGCCCGTACAACCAGCTTGCCATCTTCTTCAATATCCATAGGACCCACACCGCCAATGGTCGGGTCAGGCTCTAACCCTGCACGGCGAATAATGCCGACGTGCCATAATTGCGGAATAATTTTTCCACCGGCTTGATGCACGGCATCAACGACCTTTTTCCAACCCGCAAGGGCTTGTTCACCATAGAATGCAGGCACATTAGGATATCCATTTGCGGAAGGATGATTGATATAAGTTCCTTCCGTAATGATTAAGCCGACACCGCCTTCTGCCCGTCGCCGATAATAATTGGCTACGTCTGTAGTTGGGATACCGTTGGGAGAATGGTTTCTTGTCATTGGTGCCATTACAACACGATTCGGTAATTGTTGGCGACCAAAGGCAAAAGGTTGAAAAAGGGTTGCATTTAAACGTTCAGTCAGTGCTTGCATTTTTTATTCCTTAACAATATTTTACGGTTAATTTATTTACAGGTATATTTATATATTTAAAATATTAAATATTCAAGACCACTAAGTTAAAATATTTTTTACTTTTGTAAAATCAAGTTGTTGTAGTTAATGAATTCAAGTTCAACGAGTTTTCTAAACAAGAACAGAGACCTGCTAGGCTTTCAACATTTAGCAGGTCTGTTGGGGCGCGGTGAAAACCTTTCCCAACGTGTACGTTTGAATATTTAGTATTTTAATCGCACCGTTTTATCACCGGGTCCTACGATATACCATGCAATAAAACCCAAGACAGGCAGTAATAAAATAATCACTATCCAAATAACTTTATGTTCAACAGGCACGCTGGATTGTGTAATTTTCAGAATGGCAAAAATATCAGCAACAACAATTAATAAGCTCAGTATAAAGTGCAACATAAAATGTTTCCTGTGAGAATTACTATTGTCTAACGAGATAATATGATTCAATGCGGTTTTTCTGAGGACATTCAAGCCCTCTATCGTTTAAGTTGTTTAATCACTGCTTGATTTTGACAGAGTCGTAATGAGTCAATTTATTGAAATAATAGATATTTACAAACATTTCCCTGTCATTCGCGGCTATCGTGATTTTTTATGGCATTCGATACGTCCGCGATATGTCACTGCATTACATCAAGTCTCTTTATCCATTACGCAGGGCGAACTTTTTTGTATTTTGGGGGAAAACGGTGCAGGAAAGACGACTTTATTAAAGATTTTATGCACATTAATGTTACCAAACAGTGGCAGGGTTCTTATTCAAGGCTTGGAAGTCACCCAACACGCACGACAAATTAAAGCATTGATTGGTTATGTTTTAAGCGATGAGCGAAGTTTTTACTGGCGATTGACAGGGAGAGAAAATTTACAATTTTTTGCGACCTTACAAAATTTATCCAAAGCTGTTGCTAAAGCGCGGATTCAAACCTTAAGCGAACAATTTGCCCTAACTGCATATTTAGACAAGCCCTTTCAAACCTATTCTACAGGGACGCGACGCAAATTAGCATTTATTCGTGGCTTATTAACCGACCCCCCATTAATTTTGATGGACGAGCCTAGCAATGCTTTAGATAGTTTGTCTGCTATGCAAATATGGCAATACATTCAGCAAACCTTGGTCAAACAACAGGGTAAAACCGTTGTTGTTACTGAACATAATTTGCAAAAAGTAGAACAATTTGCAGACCGTTTTGCCATTTTGAAACAAGGACAGGTTAAAACAGTAGAAACGTTGCGCAGTTTACGCCAACAATTACAGTCGACGACTCGTTATCAATTGTCGTTGCAAACATCAAGCCCAACGGTGATGAATTGGCTGAAACAACAAGGTGTTATTCATCAACAAATACCCCTTGCACCAGACCAATATACGATTGAAATTGAATTAAATCCGCAAGTCATTACGCCCAGTGCATTTTTAACGCAACTGGTTGGACTAGGCGCGAGTGTTTCTTGTTTTGTTTCTATTACCCCCTCGTTAGAAACCCTTTTTACCGCGTATTATCAACATGTCTGAGCCAAGCACTTTTTTTTGGCTTACGATGACATCGGGTAGCATGATGCCCTTAATGCCACCACAAGCAAAAATTGGGGTTCATGTTATCGCAAAGACGGCTTTGCAAATGGGGGATATTGCGGTTTTTATTGCAGAGAATAAATTAATCGCTCATCGTGTCTTACGCATAGAAACGGATGGCTTTTGGCAATGTGGTGACACCAATTTATCAGCCAGCAAAATCTTGTATGCGCAATTGATTGGCAAAGTAGAACAAATTCAAACCGTTAAAAACACACGGTTTTTAAAAAAGTCGGTTTATTTACAACGAAGTATTGCACGTTGCAATCATTTTATTGTGCGTTTATACCCGCGTTACCCCCGTTTCAGCTTGTTTTTACACCATTTAAAATATTATGTCCTGAAAGGCTTATTTCATTAATTGCAACCCTTATCAGGTAGGATACGTTGCATACAATAAATTGTTGCAAAAAAGTTTAAAAAATTAAGGGGATATTATGAATTACTTAAAAAATAAACGGATTTTACTGGGTGTTACAGGCGGGATTGCCGTTTATAAAAGTCCTGACCTCGTTAGACGGTTAAAAGAACAAGGCGCAATCGTTAAAGTCGTGATGACGAAAGCGGCGCAGGCGTTTGTCACACCGTTGACTTTTCAAGCTGTTTCAGGGCAAGCCGTACACACAGAATTGTTAGACGCAGATACAGAATCCGCAATGGGACACATTGATTTAGCCCGTTGGGCGGAGTTAATTATTATTGCGCCTACCACAGCGGATTTTATCGCACGTTTAACCGTTGGGATGGCAGATGACTTGCTCACAACCTTATGTTTAGCCAGCACAGCACCGATTGTCCTTGCCCCCGCGATGAATCAACAAATGTGGCGTGCTGCCATTACTCAAGAAAATTGTCACCGCTTACAACAGCGAGGCATCACGCTATTAACCCCTGATGAAGGGTCACAAGCCTGTGGCGAAGTGGGGGCAGGACGAATGCCCGAACCATTAGCCATTGTCGCGCATTTACAAAACTTCCTTACTCCTCACCGTCTTGCAGGTCGTAAAGTGTTAATCACCGCAGGCGCGACCCGCGAAGATATAGACCCCGTTCGTTTTATCAGTAATCGCAGTTCGGGCAAAATGGGATATGCCATTGCCAATGCGGCAATTGCCGAAGGCGCGGACGTGATTTTAATCAGTGGTAATAGTAATTTACCCCCTCCAGCCAATGCACAACTCATTTCAGTTTACAGTGCGCAAGATATGTATGAAGCGGTGATGTTTAACATAGAATCCGCAGACATTTTTATTGCGGCGGCGGCTGTTGCTGATTATCGCCCCGCACAAGTTGCTATTCAAAAATTGAAAAAAACCGCACAAGCAGAGCTTCATTTACCCTTAGAACGGACAACCGATATTTTGGGAGAAGTTGCCAAGCTGGAAAAACGCCCGTTTACGGTTGGCTTTGCCGCTGAAACGCAAAATGTCGCCAATTATGCATGGGAGAAATTAAGTCGGAAAAAATTAAATATGATTGCAGCAAATCAAGTGGGGAAAAATCAAGGTTTTGACATGGATGAAAATGCCTTATTGGTGTTATGGGAAGGGGGCGAACAAGATTTAGGATATGGACTGAAACAAGATTTAGCCGTTGATTTATTGGACTTGGTCATTAAGCGGTTTATGCTAACCAAGCACACAGACAAAGTGACTGCCTAAATTAATAGGCTGACTCACTGTGGGATAAATGGATTTTCCCTTTTTTATTGATTTATTATTCAAGGCATTATCATGAGCGACACACATAGCGAGTTATTTAACCATTACACCGAACACCCTTTTGCACAATATATCCGTGCGTTAGGAAAAGGCAAAAATGGCGCACGCCCTTTAAGCCGTGAAGAATCCTATCAAGCAATGCGGATGATTGTGGCAGGAGAGGTTGAACCAGTACAACTCGGTGCGTTTATGATGTTAATGCGAGTGAAAGAAGAAACACGGGAGGAGTTAGCAGGCTTTGTGCAAGCTGTGCGTGATTCCTTCCAATTACCGCAAGCACTTACCCCTGTTGATTTAGATTGGTCTTCTTATGCGGGGAAACGTCGGCATTTACCATGGTTTTTATTAGCCACGTTATTGTTAGCCAATAATGGGATTAAAGTCTTTATGCACGGTGCGGGCGGACATACAAACGGGCGAATTTATACCAAAGATGTTTTACACTTTTTAGGCTTACCCTATGCCACCACTTTTGCCGAAGCGGTGAGCCAATTAGAACAGCATCATTTTAGTTACTTTCCCTTAGAATATTTATGTCCTAAATTGCAAGAAATAATGGATTTACGTCCTTTAATGGGTTTACGTTCCCCCATTCATACCGTTGTACGAATGATTAACCCCTTTAACGCACCGTATATGATGCAAGGCATTTTCCACCCCAGTTTCCGTGATGTGCATCAAGAAGCAGGACAATTATTGAATCAGCCTCATTTAGCCGTGATTAAGGGGGAAGGGGGAGAAATTGAGCGGAATCCTGATGTTGAATGCTTGGTAAAAACCTTACATGATGGCGAGCTGGGCGAAGAGTTATGGCAACCATTATTTAAACAACGGCATATCAAAGAAATGGATATGAATCCTGAACGATTAGCTGCCTTATGGCGTGGCGATATTGAGGATGAATTTGCCGTTGCTAGTATTACAGGCACTGTTGCAATTGCATTGAAATTTATGGGTAAAGCCAACACTCAAGAGGAAGCGCAAGCCTTAGCAGACACATATTGGGCTAATCGTCATAAAGATAAATATGGTAAGAATTTAGCCATGGTTGGATAAATGAACTTGAGTTCGGCAAGTTTTATAAAACAAAACAGAGACCTGCTAGGTTTTCAAAACCTAGCAGGTCTTTTTTTGTCTGAATCAGAATTCACAGAATTTTCAGAATTAGCAGAATTAAAAAACGTGATTCGCGTTAATTTCTTGGTTTAAGGGGGTTTAAATTCTATTAATTCTATTAATTCTGAAAATTCTGATTCAGACAATCTCTTGTCTTTTTAAAAGAATCTCGCCGAACTCAGGTATAAATGACGATAATCCCGCTGAATCCTGATTCAGACAACATTAGACCTGCTAGGTTTTCAAAATTTAGCAGGTCTCTGTTCCGTCTTAATACGCAGAGGTTTCATATTCCAATGCATACAAGCATTGCATAGAACCTTCATTTTTTGCCATTTGGTAAAAATGTTGCCATGTTGCATATTCAGGCGTATCAACAGGATAAGGATTTGCACTGGCTTTTAAACCTTGATGAGCGGCTTGGCGGGCTGTCAGTATGATTTGACGTTTTTCTACTAAATTTTCACTCATAATGCGGTGACTCCATGGTATGACTTACTGATTGAGTTTATTCACTAATTTTGCGTTTTTTACCATTGGCATCTAAAGCAACAAAAATAAAACTGCCTTCTGTGACTTTTACAACTTGGCTGTCTTTATGCCGTCTGACCCATGTTTCTATATGCACCGTAATCGAGGTTGTACCAATACGGCAGGCATTGCAATAACAACTGACTTCATCACCAACATAAACAGGGAGGTGAAAACTCATGGCTTCAATACCAACCGTTGCAACCCGACCTTTTGCCTGTTGAAACGCATAATTTCCCCCTGCAATATCCATTTGTGCCAGTAACCAACCGCCAAAGATGTCTCCATTGTAGTTGGTATCCGCAGGCATCGCGATAGTACGGAAACTTAATTCATAATGAGCGGGTGGGGTTTTAGCTTGTGCATTCATACAGGTTCTCTTTGACTAACAGATTTAATTCAATCTAGCAAGTACATAGTTATCGTGGCATCATCCAAACCCCTGCTAATTGTTCTAAGGGTTTCGGTTCTGCCACATGATAGCCTTGCGCAAAATCGACACCGACTTCACGCAGTTTATTCAAAACGGTTTCACTTTCTACAAATTCAGCAATCGTTTTAAATCCCATCACGTGGGCAATGTGATTAATTGAGGCGACTAACGCATAGTCAATTTCTTCTTTTGCAATGTCTTTCACAAATGCACCATCAATTTTTAAAAAATCGACATGCAGTTCTTTGAAATAGGAAAAGGAGGATAAACCGCGCCCAAAATCATCAACAGAAAAGTAACAGCCTAATGCATGTAAGGCATGAATAAATTGTGCTGATTTAGCAATATTGGCGATTAAAACGGATTCAACAACCTCAAAACAAAGGATATGCGGGGGAATTTGGTGCTTACGAATCAATTCTGCAACCAGTTTTAAAAAATCTTCGTCACCGACAGCTGTTGCGGAAAGATTGACCATACAGAGTTTTAATGGATATTTTCCACCACGCAAATAGTCGCCAACCCATGCGCAAATATTGCGAATAACCCAGCGGTCAATTAAGGGCATGATATTGTAGCGTTCTGCCGCTGGGATAAATGCTCCTGGGGGAATAAGGCGGTTGTGTTGGTCTAGCAGGCTGACAAATATTTCATAATAACCTTCAGTACCTTCCGCAGTGTGTAACGGGCAAATAGATTGATATAGCAGGCGCAAGCGGTCAGTTTGTAGCGCGTGTTCAATTCGATGTAACCATTGCACAGGTTCAGGCTGTTCTTTGCCTTCTAAATCGCTGGGGCGGAAAATATGGATACAGTTGCGCCCTGAATCTTTAGCGATATAACAGGCGGTATCTGCGGCGGCTTGTATGCTAGCAAGTGTTTCTCCACAGCCTTTTATCTCTACTAAGCCGATGCTAACGCCAATACGGAAAGTGTAGGTATTCCAAACAAAGCGGAAGCGGTGAACCGATTCGCGGAGTTGTTCGGCAATGTTTTCGGCTTGCTCAACAGCGCAGTTTTGGAACAAGAGACCAAATTCATCCCCCCCTAAACGCGCTAAGGTATCCGTACCGCGCACACGGGTTTTAAATAATGCTGTAATTTGGCGGAGTAACTCATCACCAGCAACATGTCCACAGGTATCATTCACAACTTTAAAGTTATCTAAGTCTAAATAACATAAAACATGGCGAGCGCGTTCTTGTTCAGAATTTTCAAGGAGATGTTGTAAGCGATATTCAAATTCTGTGCGATTAACTAAGCCAGTTAATGCATCATGTTTGGCTTGATAAGACAGTTGTTGTGCTAATTTACGGGTTTTTGTCACATCGTGAAAAACAACCACAATACCCATTACACTGCCTTGTTGGTTACGAATCGGTGCAACGGAATCCTCTAAAGCGATTTCGTGCCCATCGCGTCGAATTAAAACAGCATGGTTAGGTTTATGCGTATTTGGATTATGTTGATAAGCGCGATGCATGGGTGATAACAACACATCGCGTGTGACTTCATCAATTAAATAATAGACTTCATGAATTGGCTGTCCAACGGCATCAGCTCGTATCCAACCTGTCAATGATTCGGCTGTCGGGTTTAAATAAGCAATTGAACCTGTTGCATTGGTTGTAATCACCGCATCACCAATGGAGGCGAGTGTTGTTTGTGCTAATTCTTTTTCCGCAAATAATTGAGCTTCCATCTGCTTACGCTCGGTAATATCACGAATCAAGGTCGTGTACATCACATCGCGTTGTAACCAACTTTGTGTAATGGTTAACTCTACCATCAGCGTTGTTGTATCTTGCCGTTTAACCTCAATTTCCCGTTTGATACCAACAGGTAAGGTCATTTCATAAGCAGCGGATAAAAAATGCGGGTCTGCTTGTTGCCATAAAACGGTGACAGGATGCCCAATGATAGAAGTTGCTGAATAACCGAATAATTGCTCTGCCCCCGCGCTAAAGCTGGTGATAACCCCTTGACGATTAAAGGTAATAATGCCATCTCGAATATCATGAATGATAGCCCGCAATTGCATAGAAGCTTTATCCAAAGCGGTCATGACCCGATTATATTGGCGGGCAATTTGTCCGACTTCAGTAAACGGCTCTACAGGCACATAATTACCGATATACCCATTTTTCTCATGGGTTTGCATTATCGTTAATAATTCGACTAAATCTGTTTTTGCCCCATGCTCCGCCAGATTTAACCCTTGTTCTTCTGCTTCTAAACTGACCCGTAACGGGAAAATTCGATTTAACGTCATGAGGAAAAAATAGGCACACCCAAATGCCCACACCGCACAGACTAAAATCCCCAACAGTTGTACATTAATCTGCTCTAAACGGCTTAAACCCGTATTTAAAATACTCAAATCCCCAAAAAAACCAACGGCTAATGTACCCCAAATGCCCGCCGCTAGATGGGTAGGAACAGCTCCAACCGCATCATCAATTTTTAAATACAAGAGTAATTGATTCGCAAAGCAAAAAATTAAACCACCGATACCGCCAATTAATATCGCTTGTGATACAGTAATTGCATGACAACCCGCTGTAATGGCGACTAATCCTGCAAGCATTCCATTGATTAAGTAACCAACCTCCGCATAACCATAACGATACCAACCCCATGCAGAAGCCGTTAATGCCCCTGCAACTCCTCCCAGCAAAGTATTGACAATAATCGCGGGCACGGCATGATTTAGCGCAAGCGTACTTCCCCCATTAAAACCAAACCATCCAAATAACAGCAGACAAACACCTAGCATTGAGAGGGGTAAATTCGAACCGTGAATTTGCCTTACTGTTCGTCCTTGTGCAAAACGCCCTGTACGTGCACCAATAATGAGAAGTGCGGCAAGAGAAACCCAGCCACCAACACTGTGCACCACACTAGAGCCTGCAAAGTCTACAAAACCACGTACTTGTAACCAGCCTTGTGTCGCGGTTAACGCCCCACCCCACGCCCAATGACCAAATAAAGGATAAATTAATCCAGAGGTAAACGCTGTTGCAAACACATAGGCTTTTAACTGAAACCGCTCGGCAACTGCACCTGATAAAATCGTGGTTGCTGTTGCACAGAACATGACTTCAAACACGAAAAATGCTACAACGCCCGCTGTTTCTGCTTGCACAGGCAATAAAAAATAACTCTGTCCAAACCAACCTTGAAAACTGATACCAAACATCAGCGCGAAACCAAACGCCCAGTACAGCATGACCGCGATGGAAAAATCGACTAAGTTTTTAAAGGCAACATTAATGGCGTTTTTACTACGTGTAAACCCAGACTCTAAACATAAAAACCCTGCCTGCATCAGGAAGACTAAAAAAGCACTGATACAAATCCATAACACATTAATATCAATATTAATATTTTCCACAGTATTTCATAAGTTGAGATGAAGACAGTTTAAAAGCATTCATTATCTACGCCAAAAAGCAGGGGTGATTAACACTAACAGGGGAAAAATCTCTAGCCGTCCAAGTAGCATAGAAAAGCTTAGAATCCATAATCCTGTATCACTAATGCCTGAAAAACTATAGACAACTGTCCCAAGTCCAGGACCTGCCATTGTAAAACAGGTCGCCACACCAGAAAACGCGCTGACCATATCCACGCCTGTTGCCATCAATAAAAAGGAGAGAATCACATAACTGGCAATAAACCAAATCGTAAATTCCCAAACGGTTTGTAAAACGTTATCAGGAACAGATTTACCCTCTATTTTTATGCTAAATACCGCATTAGGATGAATCATCCGCATTAATCCACGCATGGCTTGCTTATATAAAATGATTAAACGAATAACCCGATATCCCCCAGCCGTTGAGCCGACACAACCACCAATAAAAGCACTAAGAATAATCAAAGCAGGCACAAATAACGGCCATTGACTAAAATCGTCTGTTAAAAAACCTGTTGTCGTCATGACCGAAATTAATTGAAAACTGGCGTAGCGTAAACTGGTTAAAAAGTCAGGATAAATACCATTTAGCCACAGCGTAAGCGTAATAATGCCTACAAGAGCAATCACTAAGTATAAAAACACGCGGGTTTGCACATCTCGCCAATAACGTCCTAAATCAAACTGTGCCCACGACATATAATGCAATGTAAAGCTCAAGCTCCCCAATAGCATGAAAACAATAGCAATTACCTCAATTAAAACACTATTAAAATACTTCAAACTGTCATCATGCGTTGAAAATCCCCCTGTAGAAACGGTGGAATAGCTATGTGCAATTGCATCAAATAAGGACATGCCCGCCGCCCAAAATGCCAAGGTACAGGCAACAGTGATAACTAAATAAGTTAATAAAAATCGCCAAACGGTATGCTGTAAACGGGGCGTGATTTTGTCATCATGCATTGGGCCTGGCGTTTCTGCACGATAAAGCTGCATCCCCCCAATCCCTAACATGGGTAACACCGCGACCGCGAAAACGATAACCCCTAAACCGCCAATCCATTGCAATTGTTGCCGATAATACAAAATAGAGGGTGGCAGATGATCTAAACCAGACATCACCGTCGCGCCTGTTGTTGTAAATCCTGAAACCGCCTCAAAGACAGATTGCGCTAAATTTAAATGAGGGGTAATTAAGAACGGCACGGCACTGACCACGCTCAATACAATCCAGAATAAAGAGGTCACAATAAATCCGTCATGTAAATACAATTCTTTTTTCACATGGCGAGCGGGTAACCAACTGACTAATCCCAACGCAAACATGACTAAAAAAGAAATAGTAAACGCATGTAAATTATTATCTTTATACCAGAGGGACACTAACATCGGCGGAATCAAGGTAACGCTAAATGACATTAGCAATAAGCCAAGAATGCGTTGAATAAGGGAATATTGCATGTGATATCAATAAGCTCAGTGGTAAGAGACGAAAGGGTTTATATCGTTACAGCGTGCTTACAATGACAATAACGACGGCTCGCAAGAGAATGTCAGCCAGTACTTCTATTGTTATCAATCATGAAAAAACGGACATATAGTAAACGCACTATAAAACGATGCGAAGGACTGGCAGTCCTAAATTTAAATCACTTTATGATACGTTTACTATATATAAATCTCGTATCGTCATGAGCACATAAAGGGTGAACCGTTGTTAAAGTGAAGCGAGTATAACGAGCAGAGTATGATTATGGTAGTGCTCTGCAACATTGAAATTGCAGGACAAAAAAACACCTTGTTTTAATCGCGTAACCTGCAAAGAATCAACAAATTAATTTATTGATAAATGAGTATAAATATGAATGTATGGGCATTAAACAAAACGGAAGATATAAAAAAACTGCTGATTATGCTGACCAGTCAATTGGGAAAAGAAGCGTTTGAACTCAGTGAACGTTGGCAAGATGATTTATCGGCGGTAGGACTTTGCAAACGGGGAGACCCCAGTTTAATCGCCTATATTTATACACATGGTCAAGAAACAGACCGTTACGGCATTCATTTGTTATATCCCGACTTACCCGATGTCGATACACGGGGGATTATTGATGCAAAAGAAAATGTTAAATTTGAACAATTAGTTGATTTAATTATCATGCACTTAGAAATTGTTCCTTCATAAGCTGACTCAACCTAAGTTCTGCGAGATTTTTTTAAAAAGACAATAGCTTGTCTGAATCAGGATTAACAGGATTGAAAACCTTAATTTTTTGGTTTAAGGGTTTTAAATTCTGCTAATTCTGAAAATTCTGATTCAGACAATGTTTTAATCTTGCCGATTAAAGTCAGGTCTCTGTTTTATAAAACTCGCAGAACTGGGGTTACTCAATAAAAAAGCGCGAATAGGTAAAATTCGCGCTTTTTTATTAAAAATCTATAACAGTATGATTTATTTTGATTTATAAAGTTAAAAATAAATCATAAATCTCAACAGGGTTATAAGTCGTTACGGCATTATTACCTGTATTCGTTAATGCTTGAATACTGCCTGTATCCCCTTGCGTATCATCGGAACGGGTTTCCAAAATTTGTGCAATCTTACCAGGAATGACCGCGAAACCAACATACATACCAGAAACATCCGTCGGTTTTGTGGCGGTTGCATCGCTGGAAATCCCCACTTTCCCCCCATAAGGGTTGGTTGGTTGCTCAAAAGCATTCGCGTCAGAGGGATTAATTGCACCAGGAACTAAGCCTGCATTGCGTAAATGCAACCAGAATAATCTGGACTCATCTGTATTCGTCGTACTTTTAAACTGACCTGCAATAATCCCGTTACCGTTACCATTTTCTGTGCTGGTGATGCTGGTAAATCGCGTGTCGGCTTTGCTGTCATCCCCTGGTAATGCCCGATAGCGATCTTGATAACTAAAGATTGCCGCAGAAATTCCGCTAAAAGAATTCTCTATATTGACGACCCGCGCATTTGTGATAATTTCCTGCCCTTTTAAAACTCCACCAATCAATAAACCAATAATCACTAAGACAATGGCTATTTCAACTAAGGTAAAGCCAGATTGTTGCTGTTTCATAGTTAAAACCTCAATTTCATCATTTCGGCAATGATAAACGATAATGACAGATAACCGTTACTATTCATCGCGTCCTGTTATATTCTTTTTTATCTTTGCTACTAACTCATCTTGTTTATGCTGAAGGAACTGTAATTCCTGTGGGTCGATTATTTGATGATTCAGTAGCAAATCATGTACAACCCTCTGTGCTTCTTCCCATTTTTTCATATCCTCAAGAATAAATATTTGCATCTCCTGCGCCCACAATGGAGTATCACGACTTGCATGTTGCGCAATTGCCTGAGCATATTTTAAAGCCAGTGGTAACTCTTTAAGACGGTGTTTAGCCATCACGGTGACATAAGCAAGCCATAACCAACGCTGAGACGGATTGATAAAAAACTCACTATATACAAATTCTAGCATTTTTCGTTGTTTCTGAGCGTCACTCACATCAGTATATAAATGACTGGCAGCGAATAACGGATAATTGGCTAATGGATCTAACGCTAGAATAACCTTCAGCCATGCAATTAACGTGTCATAATCAAGTTGTTGATTAGCAAGAAACTGTCCTTTCTGCACGCTAAAGCTTTGTAACCACAACATTAATAATTTCGCGCTAACAATAGAATCACCAAGACTGAGCGTTTTTACTAAATCAACGCGGGGCGGGGCGGGTAATTCATGTGGGGTAAACGTAGAAATGGGACGATATACAGCATAAATAACTTGCAGGCTTAAGCCACACAATAAGAATGCAAAAATAAGCCATGGAACGGATTTCAGCGGACGCACTAACTGCTTCATAAATTTTTACGATACAAATCGAATAAACTGGCACTGACTAATAAAAAAACATAAATAATTGTTTGCATAACAATGCTTAAAAACTGTGCAGTTGTTCCAGAGTTATAAACTAACCATGCTGATTGTGCAAATTCATCTAAATTAGGCAACATCAAGGCTAATAAATAAATAAACCCCCGAATAAATTGATCACTAAATGTATTAGAACTATATAAAACACCCAAGCTCATTAGTTGTAATGTACTGATACTTCTTGCTAATAAATAAAACGCAATCACCGCACTAAAGGCTTGCACAGTATTGTTGAAATTCAGCACAAACAATAAAGCAATTGTACTGACTATTAAAAGCTCACAAAACAACGTCCCAATCCATAACAAAACCTGCTGAAAATCAGCATAATAAAGCAGAAGCAAACCAAACAATAAGCTCGTAATCCCCGCCGTTAAGCAAAAACCAAAAAACTTACCTAATAAATAAGTTGTGCGTGAAAATGGTAAGGATAGGAATAAACTGATACTTTGCTCGTTAAATTCCCTAACCATGCTAGTAACCACAAAAAGACTGATGACATACACCGCACTGATTCGGAAAAAAGCCGCTAATAAACTGCTTTGATATGCCACTGTTTCTACCAAAGTAACTTGCCCTAAAAACAGCACTAACCCAAGCCCAATTCCAAAAAGGGATAAAACCACCATGAAAAAACGGGTACGCAAGGCTTCCAACACAACATAGTAAGCTAATGTAAAAATTGGCGAAGTCATCAGTTTTTTTATTATTGTCATCTCAATCATGACGGTTAAATTCAAAGGAGGAATAACACGACGATAATGTATAATCCAGTTTTATTTATATAAAAAGGCGGTGCATTGCAAATATGACACCGCAACAGTTTAATTTTAAAGCGCAATAATCACTTCTGTTTTTACGGAATTACCGATAAAACAGTTACGATGAGCACTCTCATGTAATTTTTCCAACTGTTCAGCAGTTGGTTGATTATCCCCTAAAAAAGTGACTTTAGGATTTAAAGTAACCCGTGTAACAGCCATTTTTCCTTCGGTATTTTTCTCTAAAACGCCCACGGCTTGATCGAGATAATGCGCTAATTGATAACCCCGTTTTGCAGCAACTGCCAAAAAAGTCAACATATGACAGTTTGACAACGCAGCAACTAATAACTCCTCAGGATTTGTATAAGCTGTATTTCCATTAAACTCAGGCGCAGAAGAGGCATTTATTTGAATCCCGCTTGGAAATGTTACGGTATGGTCACGACTAAAATTATCCGCTGAAAAACTAGCCGCTACATTTCGCCACTCAATCGTTGCTTGATGTTCAGACATACAAACTCCTTATATGACAGATTACTTAAGAAGAGGATGGGTGAGTTAATTGATGAATTAATGCTTGATGTTGTGGATAAGTGCTCAATAAATCTTCACGCTGTGCTAATTCAAAATCGGCAAATTCAAAGGCTGGCGCGACGGTACAACCTAACAGCGCGTAACTATCAGCCTGATTCAAATGCGCACCAAACCAACACCCCGCAGGGACAACGGCTTGAAAAACTTGCCCTTGCTCAGGGTTTGCGCCTAACACACACTTTAATAAATCTCCCTGATGATTAATCATGTATAAACTAATACTTGTTCCTGCGTAAAAGTGCCACAATTCATCCGAGCGAATTCGATGTAAGGCAGAAAATTGAGTATCGCGTAATAAATAATAAATCGCACTACTGATGAATCGTGAGGCTTGAAAACGCGAGGGTAATCCCTGAATCGGCAAGCTTTCCGTTGAACAATAAGTGCGTCGATAATATCCTCCTTCAGGATGTATTTGTAAATCTAACGTTTTTATCCAAAAATTAGCATCCCGCATTATTTTTCTCTGTTTTAAAATCAATATATTACAAAATTAAATACGCTGAATATTCCATTCACCCTATAGAAGCGGCTTGCTTATATCCCTATATCAGCAATCAAATGATGTGGTTTCGCAATACATACAGTCATGCTGTCATTTTTGATAAAATAGTGTGTAAGCCCTCAGTCAATAGAATGGCATAAACTTAGCATAATTGAACATTATTCAATTATGCCCAATTCTTTACTTTTAGGAGTATTTAGTATGAAGTCCAACGCTGTAAGCTTGTTAGTCATTCTGTCTATTCTCACGGTTGGTTGTGCCGAAGCCCCTTCTAAGCAAACCATGGGCGCGGTTGTTGGTGGTGCGTTAGGCGGTATTGGAGGCTCACAAATCGGCAGTGGTAAAGGTAAAACAACGGCTATTATTGCAGGTACATTGTTAGGGGCTATTATTGGGGGAGCTATTGGGCAATCAATGGATTCTACCGACCAACAACAAGCCTATCGCGCTTTAGAAAATATGCCAGATAATCAACCAGTTGCTTGGAAAAATCCGAATACCAATTCACAATATACCGTCACGCCTACCAGCACTTATATGAGCAATGGCAGTACTCCTTGCCGTAATTATTCCACAGTTGCCGTGATTGATGGTCAACGCGAAACGTTATACGGAACAGCCTGCCGTCAATCTGATGGTACTTGGAAATCCTCTTAATCTCAGCTATTTTTTATCGCTATTCGTAAATGCGCAAAGCGACTTGTGTGCAAGCAACACAAGTCGCTTTTCTCTTTAACCCCGCATGACAATGATGTGTCATAAAGTTGCTGACATCCGTTTTTTCACATAATTGTCATAATCACTTCTTAGCATAAACGCACATGGCTTCTTTCTCTTTTAACACAGGCAAAACAATGTCAAAACCAGCATGGGATATTAATCAGTCTAAAGCACTTTACAGTATTGAGCACTGGAGCGGTGGTTATTTCGATGTCAATGATAAAGGGGAAATATTGGTTAAGCCTATCCCTTCTCAACCCGCCATTAATTTCAGCCTGTACGAACTTGCACAAAATTTTACGGCTCATGGCTTATCTTTGCCTGTTCTCGTCCGCTTTCCTAATATTCTGCATCATCGCGTCAGCCTTATCCGTAATGCGTTTGCAACTGCGATGAATGAGCATAAATATGAGGGTAATTATACGGCGATTTATCCGATTAAAGTCAATCAACAACATCATGTTGTTAAAGAAATCATGAATGCGGGTATGCAGGGGGGGGTTGGCTTAGAAGCGGGTAGTAAATCTGAACTCATGGCAGTGTTAGCCCTCGCGCCGCTACAAGGCGGTGTTGTTGTCTGCAATGGTTATAAAGACCGTGAATATATTCGCCTCGCCCTGATTGGTCAGCAAATTGGTTTACGTCCCTATCTCGTCATCGAAAAAGCGTCAGAATTAAAGATGATTATTGAAGAATCCCGTGATATGGGGATTGTGCCACGTATTGGCGTACGCATTCGCCTTGCGTCCGTAGGGACAGGTAAATGGCAAAACAGTGGCGGTGAAAAATCAAAATTTGGTCTTTCTGCGGCTAAATTGCTTGAGGTTATACAAGCGATTAAAGATGAAGGACTTATCGAGTCCCTGCAACTCATGCATTTTCATATCGGTTCACAAGTTGGCAATATCCGTGAAATGCAAAAAGCCTTGCAAGAAGCGGCTCGTTGTTATGCAGAATTGCTGGCTATTGGTGTGCCCATTAATGTGGTTGATGTGGGTGGCGGTCTTGGTGTTGATTATGATGGCACGCGCTCACGTCATGCTTGTTCTGTCAATTATTCTGTTCAAGAGTATGCCAATAATGTCGTTTATGAACTGAAAAAAATCAGTGAATTACACGACCTTCCACATCCTAATATCATCAGCGAATCAGGTCGCGCGATGACGGCACATCATGCAGTTTTAATCGTCAATGTCAACGATATCGAATCCGCGCCAGGACTGACTCCCCCGCCACCTGTGCCTGAAGATGCACCGACTATTTTGAAAGACATGGCGGAAAACTTGCGTACCCTTAACCAACGTTCTGCGATAGAAGTCTATCACGATGCCGTTTATTGGCTAAACGAAGCCCACGCCCTCTTTACGCACGGCATTATTAACCTTGCTCAACGCGCTCATGCTGAACAACTTTATTATGCGATTTGCCGAGAAGTGCGCGAAATGTTACAAGCAGGCTCTCGCACTCACCGCGAAATTTTAGACGAACTCAACGATAAACTTGCGGATAAATATTTCTGCAATTTCTCGCTTTTCCAGTCTGTTCCCGATGCATGGGCAATTGACCAACTGTTTCCTATCATGCCGTTACATCGTTTAGAGGAATGCCCAGAACGACGTGCGACTTTACAAGATTTAACTTGTGATTCTGATGGACAATTTGACCGTTATGTTGACGGTGCTGGTGTAGAGACCAGTATGCCTGTTCACGTTCCCCGCGAAGATGAACCCTACTTAATTGGTGTCTTTCTCGTTGGGGCTTATCAAGAAATTTTAGGTGATATGCATAATCTGTTTGGCGATACCTTCTCTGTCAACGTTTACGTAACGGAAGATGGTGGATACGAGCTGGTCAACCCCATGGAAGGCGACACCGTGCAAGAGATGCTCCGCTATGTCAATTTTGACACGGACTTCTTACGCAATACTTACCGCAAACGTCTCCAAGCGGCTACTATCACGCCTGAACAACGTGCTGCCTATCAACGTGAAATTGATTCAGGCTTAGTCGGTTATACTTACTTAGAAACTTAATATAACCTGAGTTCGGCGAGATTTTAAAAAAAGACAAGCATTTGTCTGAATCAGGATTTTCAGAATTAACAGGATTTAAACCCCTTAAACCAAGAAATTAATGCGAATCACGCTTTTTAATTTTGCTCATTCTGAAAATTCTGTGAATTCTGATTCAGACAAAAAAAGACCTGTTAGGTTTTGAAAACTTAGCAGGTCTCTGTTTTATTTTATAAAACTCGCCAAACTCAGGTTAATATATCTTTATAAACTGCCAGCCCCAGCATGTCACAAAAAATCATAAAAAGACTATACAGGCTATAAACAACCCTATATAATAGTCGCTTCTTTAATTCGGGGCGTAGCGCAGCCTGGTAGCGCACTTGAATGGGGTTCAAGTGGTCGGAGGTTCAAATCCTCTCGCCCCGACCAATAATAATCTCTCCTTTCTTTAGTTTTGCCTTCCTCAGTTAATTCCCAACATCATTCATTTTCCCTATTCATTATCAATTATTATTTTTAGTGATTTGAGCTTTTCAAATACTACTTGATGGTAATGATAACGGGATGATTTCGTATTTTTGCTTGCTAGCTGTCGTTAATCCTGCGTAAATGGTCTAACTATTGCCACACTTCTGTTCACAAAGTGACACTACGTATGTCCACAACGCCTGTTTCACAGCGAACAGATACCACTGCTATTGCTGAAAATATGACTATATTAAATGAAATAGATGCGGGGAGAGCGCGACTTTACGCATTATTAGCAGGTTTATTAGCAAATCCACCAAGTGACACATTATTGCAACAATTAGGTCAACTTGTCAGTGAGCCATTACAAAATGACCCAGATTTGCAACATAACACCGCATCCTTACCCCACGCATTACAAGCATTACAACAGTGTGCACAACAAAGATGTGCAGACCTTGTCGCAGACGAATATCAAAATTTATTCATTGGATTAGGTAAAGGCGAAATTGTTCCTTATCGCTCTTGGTATGTCACAGGGATGTTAATGGATAAACCATTAGCATTGTTACGTGAAGACTTAGCGCGTTTAGGGCTAGCCCGTCATGAAGATACTTATGAATCAGAAGACCACGCAGCTGCCTTATGTGAAGTAATGAATTTACTGATAATTCATGCTGATGAATATACTTTTGAAACACAAAAACAGTTTTTTATTAACCACTTAAGCTGGTTACATAAATTTTTCCATGATATGCAACACGCGCCCAGTGCGCAGTTTTACAAACAAGTGGGACTATTAGGAAAATGTTTTATCCAGATTGAACAACAAGCCTTTGCAATGTTACGGTAAGGATACCGCCAATTTTTTAGCGACAATTGAATCAGTACTATACTGTTTCGACACAGATAACAGCACATAATAATAAAACCGCAGTGACGTGTTAGGCAGGACAATCATCAAGGGAAACTATTCTTTATAATGATTCGGCTTTCCGCAATATCACTAAATATAAATAGATAGTAGTGGACACACTCTACACTTGGAGAAACTCAAATGACTATCCAAAAAGAACGCCGTGAATTTTTAAAAAACTTAGCGGTACTTGGTAGTGCAACAGCGGTTGTTAGTAGTACCGTTGTCAATGCAGAAACTGCCATTCCTTCCGAATCGCCTGCAAGAGACGCGACTCAAGCGACACATGCGCAAGGCTATCACCTCACGCCCCACATAGAAGCCTACTATAAAACCCTGCAATTTTAAGCGGTTGTTGATAATTTAACGAGGGGTATTTTATGAAATTAGTCAAACGACAAACCACGAGTACCGCAACCGTTAGCGGTCACACCTCCCCACTAAATGCCATAGACCGTCGCACGTTTTTACAACGTTCGGGGGTTGCTGTTGGTGGACTTGCCGCACTCACAAGCCTTGCTCCCAGCTTAATGAAAAAAGCAGAAGCTGGCGAACGTGAAAAAAACTATTCAACCGCTGACACTAAAACCGTGCGTTCTATCTGTACGCACTGTTCTGTCGGCTGTGGCGTGATTGCAGAAGTGCAAAATGGCGTATGGACGGGGCAAGAACCCGCTTTTGACCATCCTTTCAATTTAGGCGCACATTGTGCGAAAGGCGCATCAGTACGAGAACATGGACACGGCGACCACCGCTTAAAATATCCGATGAAACTTGTCGCTGGTAAATGGCAACGCCTTTCATGGGAACAAGCGATTAACGAAGTCGGAGACAAACTGCTCACCATTCGAGAAACCGCTAGCCCTGACTCCGTTTACTGGCTCGGCTCTGCCAAATTTAGCAACGAACAAGCCTACTTATTCCGCAAATTTGCCGCGCTATGGGGCACGAATAACGTCGACCATCAAGCCCGTATTTGCCACTCCACCACCGTTGCAGGGGTTGCTAATACATGGGGTTATGGCGCGATGACTAACTCCTACAATGACATGCACAATGCAAAAGCAGTCATGATTATTGGGGGAAATCCTGCCGAAGCCCATCCCGTCTCTTTACAACATATTTTCCGAGCGAAAGAACGCGGGGCAAAACTCATTGTTATCGACCCCCGCTTTACCCGCACGGCCGCCCATGCTGACCACTATGTCCGCCTTCGCCCTGGTACGGATGTACCATTTATTTGGGGTACGTTATGGCATATTTTCCAAAATGGTTGGGAAGATAAAGACTATATTCATCAACGGGTTTACGGTTTAGAAGACGTTCGTAAAGAAGTTGAAAAATGGACACCCGCAGAAGTCGAGCGTGTGACAGGCGTTCAAGAAGCCGACGTGAAAAAAGTCGCGCAACTGATGGCAGAAAATCGCCCTGGTACGTTTGTCTGGTGCATGGGTGGCACACAACACACTGTCGGCAATAACAATACCCGTGCTTACTGCATTTTCCAGCTTGTGCTTGGCAACATGGGCGTGTCTGGTGGCGGTACAAATATTTTCCGTGGACACGATAACGTACAAGGCGCGACCGATTTCGGCTTAGATACAACCACCCTACCTGGTTACTACGGGTTAGCTGATGGCGCGTGGAAACACTGGGCGCGGGTTTGGAGCGTGGACTACGAATGGCTAAAATCTCGCTTCGATAGCAATAGCTACGAAAAAGAGAAAGTCAAAGACGAGATGAAACCCGTTAGCCCAATGAGCACCAAAGGGATACCCGTTTCACGCTGGATTGATGGCGTTTTAGAAGCCAAAGAAAATATTGCGCAAAAAGACAATATTCGCGCGATGATTTACTGGGGACACGCACCTAATAGCCAAACCCGTGGCACAGAAATGAAAAAAGCCATGGAAAAGCTAGATTTATTAGTCGTTATCGACCCCTATCCCACTGCAACAGCCGTGATGCAAGACCGTACTGACAATATGTATCTCTTGCCCGCTTGCACCCAATTTGAAACCTACGGGTCTGTCACCGCCTCCAATCGCTCCGTACAATGGCGCGACAAAATCATCGACCCCTTATTCGAATCCAAGCCCGACCACACCTTAATGTATCTGTTTGCGAAAAAATTCGGCTTTGCAGAACAACTGGTTAAAAATATCAAAGTCAATGGCAACGAACCTTTAATTGAAGATATTGTCCGTGAATACAATCGTGGTATGTGGACCATTGGCTACACAGGACAAAGCCCAGAACGCTTAAAAGCCCATCAACAACATTGGGGCGATTTTGACACCACCACACTACGCGCTGAAGGTGGCACGCTAAACGGCGAAACCTACGGCTTGCCTTGGCCTTGCTGGGGAACACCAGAATTAAAACACCCTGGAACACATATTCTTTATGACCCTAGCCAACACGTGATGCAAGGCGGGGGCAACTTCCGCGCAAACTGGGGCGTAGAACGTAATGGCGAAACCCTCTTGTCTGAAGGCAGTTACCCCAAAGGCGCGGAAATTCAAGATGGACATCCCGAATTTGATGCCGAATTATTAAAAAAACTCGGCTGGTGGGACGATTTAACCGCCGAAGAAAAAGCCGAAGCTGATGGCAAAAACTGGAAAACAGACTTATCAGGTGGGATTCAACGCGCTGTCTTAAAACGCGGTTGCTTACCCTTTGGCAATGGCAAAGCCCGCTGTGTCGTGTGGACATTCCCAGACCCCGTACCGATTCACCGCGAACCCTTATACGCGCCCGACCGCGAATTAGCCGCCAAATACCCCACCTATGAGGATAGAAAATCCTACTACCGTTTACCCACTCGTTATCAATCGATACAAGCGAAAGATTATTCTAAAGATTTCCCGCTCATCATGACCAGCGGACGCTTAGTCGAATATGAAGGCGGTGGCGATGAAACCCGCTCTAATCCATGGCTTGCCGAATTACAACAAGACATGTTTATCGAAATTAATCCCAAAGATGCAAACGACGCAGGAATTAAAAACGGTGGCATGGTTTGGGTCAGCTCTCCTGAAGGCGGAAAAATCAGAGTAAAAGCCATGATTACCCGTCGCGTTGCTGCGGGCGTGGTCTTTATGCCCTTCCACTTTGCGGGCTATTTCCAAGGCGAAAACCGTCGCGCTAAATACCCTGAAGGCTCTGCGCCATTGGTCTCTGGTGAATCTTGCAACATTATCTTTACCTACGGTTACGACTCCGTCACCGCCATGCAAGAAACCAAAGTATCTCTATGTAAAATCACTGCCGCCGCGTAAAGGGAGTTATTAAAATCATGGCAAAAATGAAATTTTTATGCGATGCAGAACGCTGTATCGAATGCAATGCCTGCGTCACCGCCTGCAAAAATGAACACGAAGTCCCTTGGGGCATCAACCGCCGTCGTGTAGTCACGCTAGATGACGGTGTCGCGGGAGAAAAATCGATTTCAGTCGCCTGTATGCACTGTAGCGATGCACCTTGCGCGGCAGTCTGTCCCGTCGACTGCTTTTACACCACCGATGACGGCATTGTTTTACATGATAAAAATCTCTGCATCGGTTGCGGTTACTGCTTCTATGCCTGCCCGTTTGGCGCGCCCCAATATCCCAAAGTCAGCGAATTCGGTGCACGCGGAAAAATGGACAAATGCACCTTCTGCGCAGGCGGTCCAAGTCCCGACAACAGCGAAGAAGAATGGCAAAAATACGGACGCAACCGCATTGCAGAAGGCAAACTGCCCTTATGTGCAGAAATGTGCTCAACCAAAGCCCTATTGGCAGGCGATAGCGACATGGTTTCTATGCTCTATCGTGAACGCATTGTTCGCCGTGGCGGACGTTCCGAACTCTGGGGCTGGGGCACAGCCTACAAAGACTAGGACATCATCATGCGATATTTATCTTTTTTCAGCGTTCTTGTCTGCTTATTAACCCTAACCGCCTGCTATGAAGACCCGAAAGATGTCACCTTACACCATCAAGGGCAATACAAAGGGCAAGCCGACAATTTACCCCCAGCCGAACAACGCACAGCCCAACTCGCCGCGCGTTTTAAAATGGTACAAGCTGACCGTTAAGGAGCAGGGTTATGACACGTAAAACACGTTATCGCATGATGAGCTGGAGTTTCCTACTCATCCTCGCGCTGGCTATTCTGATACCAACCGCTAGCAGTTTACTATGGTTAAATACCGCCACAGCGACCGCCGAAGCCCCCGCAACCAATCCCCGTGCTGACTACTGGCGCGAAGTGCGGAGTGGTGAAGTCGGTTATACCACTATTCAAGGCGTTGACCGTGGGATTTTAATCCAAAATGCAGGACAAAACTGGCGACAATTACGCAATGCACCGATTGCAACCTATGGCGCGTACTTACTTATCGGCGTGATTGGTGCGATTGGACTGTTTTACCTCCTCCGTGGCAAGCTCAAACTAGAACACCCACGAACAGGAATAAAAATTCTGCGCTGGTCATTTTTTGAACGCTTACTACACTGGTACACCGCGATTTTATTCATTATTTTAGCCATCACAGGCTTAAGTTTATTATACGGACGCGCAGTGTTAATTCCACTACTGGGCAAAGAAAGTTTTGCTGCTTATGCTAGCTATGCACATGAATTACATAACTTTCTTGGCATCTACTTTGCGGGCGGTGTTATCCTTATGGTCTTACTCTGGTTACGCCACAACATACCGATAAAAGCCGATTTAGACTGGTTTTTAAAAGGCGGTGGCATGATAGGACACGGACACCCTTCCGCAGGACGGATGAATGGCGGGGAAAAAACATGGTACTGGGTTGTAGCGATTGTCGGCTTAACGGTTTGCGCAACAGGCTTATTCCTACATTTCCCCAGCCTATTTGAACAAACCCGCAACCAACTACAAACTGCACACTTACTACATGTCACCCTCGCGCTAGCATGGATAGCCTTCACTTTCGGACATATTTACATTGGCACAATGGGCAGTGAAGGCTCACTGGAAGGAATGGTAACAGGCTATGTTGACGAATCATGGGCAAAGCAACACCATGATTTATGGTATGAAGAACTAAAACAAGCCAATGCAATTCCTAACAACGCGACAGAACAAACGGATAAATCCACCGCACCGACTTCGGATGCACTTGCACATCATTAACCAACAGTCTTAAACCACTTTTAGCAGACGTTTATCACATCCCTTAAACGTCTGCTTTTTTTTGGAAGTTCTATAACCTGAGTTCGGAGAGATTTATAAAACAAAACAGAGACCTGCTAGGTTTTCAAAACCTAGCAGGTTTGTCGGAACACGCGAAAAGGGTTGAAGGACTGGCAGAGATTACTCTCTTGTTTTTCATCGGGATTCATCAGATAAAATTAAAACATTGTCTGAATCAGGATTAGCAGGATTTAAAACCCTCAAACCAAAAAGTCAGGTGAATCACGCTTTTTAATCCTGCTAATCCTGAAAATCCTGTGAATCCTGATTCAGACAAGCTGTTGTCTTTTTAAAAGAAACTCGCAAAACTCAGGTTAATGCTAAACTGAAACTGTGTTTTATCAGACTCATGATTAAACGACTTGTTTCTTTTTAAACATTTCAAATCGGTTCTATAGAATTTGTTCATTAATAATGGGCTTTTTCATTTTTTTAACAAGCGTAAAAATCTCGATACCATGTAACAAAACGTTGCAGTCCTTCCTCAATATTAGTTGTCGGTTTGTAAGAAAAATCTCTTATTAAGTCATCAATATCTGCATAAGTAGTGACAACATCACCTGCTTGCATCGGTAAATAATTTTTTTCGGCTTGCTTACCTAATATCATTTCTAAAACTTTTATAAAATCAAGTAGTTTAACAGGTTGATTATTACCAATATTATATAAACGATAAGGCGGAGTATTTAAACTGATTTGTGGGGGTGAGGCTAACACGTGCAACATACCGTTGATAATGTCATCAATATAGGTAAAGTCTCGTTGCATTTGCCCATTATTATAAATATTGATGGGTTTACCCGTTAAAATCGCTTGTGTAAAAGAAAAATAAGCCATATCAGGTCTGCCCCATTCGCCATAAACGGTAAAGAAGCGTAAGCCTGTACTGGGTAGTTGATAGAGATGGGCATAAGTGTGTGCCATAAGCTCATTCGCTTTTTTACTGGCAGCGTATAGGCTGGCGGGCTGGTCGGTTGTATCGTGTACAGAAAAAGGAATTTTAGTATTTAACCCATAAACACTGGAACTACTCGCATAAATCAGATGTTGTACAGGATGATGTCGACAGGCTTCTAAGAGATTTAGAAAGCCAACAATATTGCTACTGATATAACTGTGAGGATTTTCTATGGAGTAGCGCACCCCCGCTTGTGCTGCCAGATTAATAACAATCTCAAATTTTTCTTGCGCAAAGAGTGCTTGTAAGGCGGGGTTATCTTCTAACTGTAATTGAATAAAACGATAGTTAGTTGCAAATTTACTGATAATTAATTGCTTATAAACAGGGTTATCAATTCCGCTTTTTGCTAAACGTCCTAATTTCAGACGTGTATCGTAATAATCATTAATGCTATCCAATCCAATAACATTATCTCCCCGTGCTATGAGACGTTGAATAAGATGAAAACCTATAAACCCAGCAGCACCTGTTACTAAAATTTTCAATAGTTATCCTCACTTAGTAGGCATTTTTATTTAAGAACCCTTTATAAACCGTCGCAAAAATAATTTCTAAATCTAACCAGACTGACCAATTACGAATATATTCTAAATCGTACTCTACCCGTCGCTCCATTTTTTCTAAAGTATCCGTTTCGCCACGCCAACCGTTAATTTGCGCCCAGCCTGTAATACCGGGTTTTACTTTATGGCGCAGCATGTAGCGGGGAATCAATTTGCGGTATTGTTCATTATGTGCGATTGCATGAGGACGAGGTCCTACGATAGACATACGACCTTGTAATACATTAATAAATTGGGGGAGTTCATCTAAAGAAGTTCGCCGTAAAAAACGACCTAAACGGGTTATTCTGGGGTCATGACGTTGCGCTTGCGTGACAATTGAACCATTTTCACTGACTCGCATTGTGCGAAATTTCCATACTTCAATCACTTCACCATTTAAGCCGTAACGGTGTTGTTTAAAAATAATGTCCCCTTTAGAGGTCAATTTAATCAGCCCAGCAATGATTAACATGGGCACACTGATTAAAAGTAGAATAAAACTTGCTAATATAATGTCTTCTAAGCGTTTTATCCATGCACCATATCCAGAAAATGGGGTTTCATAAATACTCACAGCGGAAAAATCCCCAAAATTAACTAGCCGAGCATGAAGCATTTCCAACATAAATAAATCAGGCAGGAGGATATAAACAGAGGCAGTCGCATCAGCAAAAGCCGTGACTAACTCTTGTATCCGCGCTTCCGCTTTGATGGGTAAAGCAATATAAATCAGGTCAACCGCTCCATTTCTTGCCTGCTCTAAGGCAACATCTGGTGTTCCTAAACAGGTTAATTGAGTGCCTTCAATCAATGCAGTATCGCTTGCGGGTTTATGATCATCACAAAATCCTTGTAAACGAATCCCTGTTTCTGGACGTTCTAACAAGGCTTTTGCAAATGAAACACCTAAATGATCTGCACCGATAATAATGGCAATCCGACCATTGCGCCCTGATTCACGGACATAGCCTAAAAAAGAACGTAAAGCTAAACGCCATACACTTAATATAATTGGCACAGTGACTAACCACGTTAAAACCACTGCCCTAGAGAGTGAATCAAAGGCTTTAAAGGTAAACCCTAAAATCAATAGAATTCCTGTGACTAGAAACCAGACTCGCCAAATAATTCGTAATTCACCCACTAACACATCGCCACGCCATGAGTGATATAAATGATTAAATTCGGCAATGAAGAAAAAGAGCATCATTGCCAATAAAGTCATGAGGGAGTAATGAGAGTGTTCCCAAAAAGAAATATGCCATTGTTGGGAAAGTAACCATAGGAGAGTGCCTATTAACAATGCATCCACTAAGCGAAACAATACCGCAAGTTTTGCATGATGCGGACGAATCAGACCTCCTGCCATTACAATACCCTTTAGTTATTTAATCCAACCTTTTTCACGATAATATTTTTCAGCCCCTGCATGTATTGGCGCGGTGTTACCTAACATCATTTTTTCAGGGGTGAGCGGGGCGAAAGCAGGATGTAATTTTTTCCCTTCGGCAAATGTCGAGAAAACGGCTTTTACCAGTTCATAAACAACATCATCAGGAACATTTGCATTGGTCACTAAAGTCGCTTTTGTGCTAAAACTGGCGATATCATTGGCATGTCGTTCATAGGTATTCGCGGGAATATTGGCTTGATAATAATCTTTTTGTTTGGCAATAAATTGTGTAACTGCATCACCTGTAATATTTAAAATTTCTGCCTCAACACATGTTTTCTCAGAAAACTCACGTTGTCTGCTAATATCAATTGCTTGACGTACAGAAACATTAGGATGTCCAGATAAATAAACAAAAGCATCTATCTGGTTGTTACATAAAGCATCTGCTTGTTCAACATCACGAATGGCAAAGGCTTGGAACATACTGGTATCCCAACCAAAGGCTTGCATTAAATTTTCCATGGTCGTCCGTTGTCCTGAGCCAGTTTCACCAATATTAATACGTTTTCCTTTTAAATCTTCTAAACTTTTCACATTTGCATCTTTTCTAACCACAACGGTGAAAACTTCATCAAATAATGAAAAAACGGAGCGTAGATTTTTATAATCATCAGCAGCTTTTGTTTGCCAGTCTGCGCCTGCAAAACCGAATTGTAATTGACCTTTAGCCACTTTTTCTAAATTATCAATTCCACCCGCAGTCAACTCTACCGTACAACGTAGATGATGTTTTGCAAAATTCTGGTTAATCGCGTGGCATACAAAACCACCCGTTGGAAAATAGAGATTAATCACACTACCAGAACCAATATGAATATAGCGGGTAAGCACCTCTTCAGCCGCTACAGAGATAGAAGAAACAGCACTCAGCAGACTAACGCTGAAAAATAGTAGTAGGGTACGTATAGAAAATTGCATTTTCACATCACTCCGCATTAGGAACAAATTTTGGTTAGTAATGGGGTATTGGGTTGTTGAGTTTGGCAAATGACCGCATGACGACGATATTGTTGAATAAGCTGAGAAACTTGATTAAATGGCATCTGTAATCCGTGTTCAATGGTTTGCACGACTACAGTTTGTAAGGCTGGCGGTAAGTAGTACCAGTTAATCAGTCCGATTTCTATGACTTGTCGTTGCATTAATGGCTCCCATGAACCTAATAATGCGGTATTCTTCAATGCTTGAAAGAATTGCGTATCATATTGACGTAAATAATATTTTAATAAAGCAATGTTACTCCATGTATAGGCTGAACTGGGTCTTTTCTGCGCAGCATATAGAAAATGATTTAATGCTTGTGTTTGTACCATTTCATGTAAGGTTTGAACATCCGCAACAATAAAACGCAGTTGCCAATAATACAGTTGCGCTTGCAGTTCTAAAACATCAGGACTTTGAGGAATTAACTCTGCAAGAGTTTGAGTTTTTCGATAAATAAAACTCCAGCGAACTTGATTCACATGTTCGGGCGTTTGTTTCCACTGTTGCATCTCCTGCCTTATTTGACGGGTTAATACATCTGCTACCCCTAAACGCCCCGCATGATAAATGCCAAGCAATAAACCCAGCATAAAAAAGAGACTCATCCACTGCGAGTATCTTAATGATGCAATCATCTTATTTATTATCTCTGTTCATGGCAGTTTATCCCGCTGCTTTCTTCTTTTCTAAGCCATAAGTGCCGTAATAGTCACTGTAACCGCCATAATAGCCATATTTCGCGCCGTAGTATTGTGATAAGGCTTTAGGAATAACTTGATTGAGAACAATACCTATTGGTGCTTTATCAATAGCGGTCAAGCGTCTAATATCCCCTTTAATCAGTTGATAGGGTGTTGAATCTGCTTTAGTCACATAAATAACAGCACTTGCAACACGGGCTATCATTAGCGCGTCACTGACAGCATGAATGGGCGCACTATCAATAACTACATATTTATACTCAGTTTCCAGTTTTTTCAAAATCTCTGAAAAATGTTGAGAAGATAAAAGTTCTAAAGGATTCGGCGGTAACATACCACTTGGAATTAAATCAATATTCATGCCTTCTAAGTGGTGTACACATTCTTCAAACGGTTTTGTACCTGCAACCATTTCAGAAAGTCCAGGGGCGTTTTCATTCAGTCCAAAGCCCTTGCCAACAGAAGGACGACGCATATCTGCATCGATTAAAATTGTTTTGTCTAACTGTCCCAATGCAAACGCCTGATTAGTTGCAAACGTTGTTTTTCCTTCAGAAGGCAATGAAGACGTAATTAACAAAGTTTTATGCGGATTGTCCACATTCGATAACATAATGCCTGTTCGCATACTTCGGATAGATTCAGCAAAATAGGAATGTTCTTCTTCAAGCACAATAAATAAGGGTCTTTGCTTACTCTTCCGTTGTAGTTTGGGCAAAATGCCTAATAAAGACATGCCTAATTTTTGTTCTACATCATCACCATGTTTTAGCGTGTTATTTAAATATTCTAATAAAAAGGCAAGAAATATAGAGAAAAACAGTCCAAATACAAAGGCAATTGCCACCACTTTTAATTTTTTAGGTTTATCAGGACGTGTGGGAGTTACGGCAGCATCGACAATTCGTCCGATGGTTTTTTGTTCAGTTTGAGTCACGCCTGTTTCTTTAAAACGGGCTAAAAACATATCGTAAAGTTGACGGTTTGCTTCTACATCACGTTGTCGCACGCCTAAATCATATTGTTTACGGTTAATATTTTGAATTTCGCCTTCTTTTTGGCGCATATTACGTTCTAATGTCGCTGCATTAGCACGATCAACTTCATATTGTTTGGTGACGCTGTCAATAATCCGTTGCACTGCTCGAGCAAGGTTAGCACGATTCGTTTCTAATTCTGTACGAACGGCAATCATTTCAGGGTGTTGACTGCCATAGCGTTTGCTTAATTCAGAGGCTTTTTGTTCTAAATTGGCTTCAGTTGCTTTTAAACTACTGACTAATGGATCAGCAAAAACGACAGGAATGGTCACTAAAATATCTAAGGGTTTTCCTTTAACCCCTTGTATCTGCGAGTACATATTGCTGGTTTCTGCTAATTTACGCCGAGCAGTTCCTAAATCTAAACTGATTTGGGATAACTCTTGCGTGGCAACACTTTTAACCCCTGAAACATCAACTAATTTTTGGTTTTCTGTAAAGTTTTGTAGGGTTTTTTCTGATTCTTCTAATTTACTGCGTAAGTTATCTAAACGTTCCGTCAGCCAAACTGTTGCTTTTTGTGTCATTTGTAGCCGTGATTCTAAATCATTTTCTACATAAACCTCGGCTAAAGTATTGGGAATCGCACTGGCTAATTCAGGGTCAGGTGAATCGTATTTAATTTCTATAACTTGACTGCCCTTGGTATCAATAATGGATAAATTACCTTTTGCGGGTAAAGGGGGAGGAACGAGAGCGGCTTCAGTTTGTTGTTCAGGCAGGGTAATCCCTAACCGACTTATCCAAGTTTGCCAATCTAAGGTAATGCCTAATAAATTAAGTGGCTGTTGGGGTTGCAGTTGAAATTTATGTGGAAATTGCTTTTGAATCCGTGCAACAGTTTCTTCCCACACTTGCATAGAGTTTAAGATATCTATTTGTGTTTTCATTTGGTCATTTCTGACCGTAAACTCTTGCACAGAAACGATATTAGGGGACTCTACATTAATTAGAAAAGTCGCTGTTGCGGTATAAATGGGTTGAAGTGTGTAACTAACAAGCCACGCTAATAAGCTAATTAAGAGCGTGAGGCGAAGAATTCGCCATTTATAACGGTTAAGAATATTCAGGTAAATGCGTAAATCAACTTCGCTTTCATCCACTGAGTGTGTGAATTCATTTGCTATTAATTGTTTTTGTGTGAAGTTCATAGAAAAATAGGTGTTATTTGACTAACACCTTTACCTTGATTTCCTTAGCAATGGACTATTATGGTTAGAAGAAACTTTCTTCTACTGTAATAATATCACCGGGTTGAATATAAGTATGGAGTTCTGCTTGAATGGGTTTACTACCTTCTCGCAAAATATAAATTTTGCGACGTGATGCACGTTCTGTAAATCCACCTGCAATCGAGGCTGCTTTTAAAATCGTCAGCCCTGGTAAATAGGTATATCCACCAGGTAATTTGACTTCACCGTTAATAAAAAACTTGCGATATTCTGCGCTAGAAACAGTGACTTTAGGGGAGACCAGATATTTACCTTCTGTTAAACGGGTTGCAAGTAATTTTTCTAAATCCCCAATGGTTAAGCCAGAAATCTGCAGTTCTCCTAGCAGGGGATAGGATATCGTCCCTGCGTCGCTCAAGCGGTAATTACCACTTAAGCTGTCTTCACCAAATACGGTAATCGTAATCTGGTCACCACTTGCAAGCTGATAACTGGACATATCAGCAATATTCGTTGGATTAACAGGAACTTCTTTTGAGAAATCGTCTCCACCACATGCGGTTAAAAGAGCGGTTAAGCCTATCAATATTAAGAATAATATAGCACGCATATGTTTTATAACCGATTAAAAGCTGGAGAATAGGGTTAAAGATACAACATTTTGATTGTAATCTTCATCAGGGTAATTAGAGCTAAAATCGATAAAGTCGAATCCACCACGTAAGCTCAACCAACGTCGCATTTGATAATTAAGGTTTACATATAAGCCGTTTTTCTTATCGTTTCTATCCGTTCCTGCAAAATCGATATCGGCGTAGTCATAGCCTAGTGTGGAGGATACCCGCGTAGTCCATGCATAAGTCCATGCTAAACCTAATGCATTTGTTAAGCTATAGTCCCCAAAGCCCTTACTTTCTCCTGTCATTCTTGAGGCTTTCACATCAAATAATGAGTAAGTTCTTGGTCTCCAGTTGACAAGTGCTTGTACATAAGTACCTGTGTAATCAGGAATAGTGTCATTATCCATTGCTTTATTGTTGTAACCGACATTCAACGTACCTGTTGTTTTTGCGGTTGCAAACCAACTTGCGCCAATACCATAACGATATTCTTTACTGTCTAAACGGGTGTTTGTTTCGTAATTTGTATCAACAACATCAGCATTAATAAATAAATAGGTTTTTGGCTGAATTCGATAGTGGAAAGCACCGCCTAGGCCAAAAAGATGACGATCAGTGATTTGTGCAACGTCGAACTCATCATAGCGAACAGTGGCATAATTTGCTTTAAGCTCAATGCGTCCTTTCGCCCCTGGACTGCCATACGTTAATTTTCCATCTAGCGTACTTGTATCCCACTTATTTGGGTTTCCATCCTCATCAAAATCCGTTGTACCTCTAGGATCATAATATTTATGGTAACCCGCACTTAAAAATGCATGAAATTTATCGGGCAAATCTAAATCCGCAGAACCTGCTAAACCATAACTTTCTGCATTGTCTGCGGAACTGTCAAAATAGCGTATGATATTTGTATCAAAATCAATTATATATTTATCAGTTAATCGTTCTAACTCCCACTTAACCGCTGGCGTTAAACGCATATACATAGATTGAATTTCATCATGACTAGATTGTATAACGTTATCATTATGTCCAAGTTCTACTCCTATCGAAGGGTGTAAAACCGTAGGTCCAACGGGAAAACCACTTTCAGCCGCGAGAGAATAAGGGGCGTAAGTAATTAAACAACAAGTTAGGAAAGTTTTTATACAAGGTCTCATAAGCATTATCCATGTTAAGCGTTTGCCTAGTTTAGTAAAAACACCTACATGTAGTATGATGTTTTCCTATAGCATTTACTGTACCATTCAAAAACCTGATACTCTCAATATCTTATAATTTCAATCGTTATGATAAAACATCCATAACCATCTCGAGGGTATTCGTGCAATTTTACCATTATATTTAAGTATTTTTATAAACTGCACGATAGCGCAATTACGAATAGTTGTAACTAGTTACAAAGTAACACTTAACAACATATTCTGATATTGAGTATATTATGCCATGTCTTTACAACTGCACAGAATTTTACAACAGTATGTTGTAAGTTTACAACAAAAATAATGCGTTATGTCAACACCACCCCTTGCTGATCGTTACTTATTTATTAGTTTATTGTTGCTTATTATTTGGTTACCCATTCCATTTGCGAGCAATCATGCTTGGGCATGGGCAATCATGGAAATCAGCATTTTCTCGTTATGGTTTATTTGGATTATTTCTTTTTTACAACAGAAAATAAGCTTTCCTGCAACATTTTATCGAGCCTATCCGCTCTTAATTCTCTGGAGTGTGTGGTTACTCTATTTGATTCTACAATGTTTACCATTGCCCTATTACTGGGTAAACACCTTATCTCCAAGCACGGCGCGACTTTATCAGTTAGCTACTTTTGGCACTACCCCCACCACGCTAACCCTTTCTGTTGATGTATTTAGCACACAAGCGGCGTTGTTAAAGAGTATCAGTTATGTCCTACTCTTTGCATTAGTGCTAGTGTTAGTTAATCGTCACTCACGGCTACGTTGGGTTGCCTACTGTTTATTAATCAGTGGTGTAGTACAGGCTGTTTATGGCAGTGTCATGACATTGACAGGTTGGGAATATGGTTTTTTACGCCCGAAAACGGCTTATGAAGGCTTTGCAACGGGGACTTTTGTCAATCGCAACCATTTTGCAAATTACTTAATCCTCAGTTTTTCTATGGGATTAGGCTTACTTATCAGTCAATTACGTGACACTCAGTATGAAACATGGCGACAACGCTTGCGTGCTTGGCTGACGTTTCTATTTAGTCACAAAATGCGTTTACGGTTATACCTGATTATTTTAGTCATTGCCTTAATTCTAACGCGCTCACGCATGGGCAATATTGCTTTCTTTGGTAGTTTGCTAATAACAGGGTTTATCGGGTTATTTTTCGCGCGTCATACTGCCCGCTCAGTCAGTCTTTTATTATTCAGTTTAATACTGATAGATTTAGCCGTGATGGGTACTTTTTTCGGTATAGAGCAACTGAGTCAACGTATTAATGTGACTCACATCACGGGTGAAGAACGAGGTGATGTTTATCTATATGCTTTTCACTATTGGAAAGATTTTTTTTGGATGGGCTCAGGATTAGGCAGTTTTTATGCGGTGTTTCCAAGTTATTGGCAGTCAGGACTTGGAGGATACTATGACCATGCGCATAATGATTATTTGGAATTTGCGACGGAAACAGGATTAATCGGATTAAGCATACTAGCCTGTATTGTGCTTGCTTCCCTATTAGCAACTTTTTTAACGTTATTTCGTCGACGTGACCCTCTATGTCGTGGAATTGCCTTAGGTGTCATGATGGGAATTTTGGCAATGTTGATTCACAGCATGGTTGATTTTAGCTTACAAATTCCCGCCAATGCGGCGACTTTTATCATATTCCTTGCCTTAGCTTGGGTGAGTTATTTGATGCCACGTCATGTATCACGAACTCGCTAAAATAAGGGCTTTTCTTATTCGTGATTGGCAACATGAAAAAAGCTATCGATTGGTTTTTTTGCCCGCTTTTTTCAGCCTATTTACCTTATTATTTACTTTCTTTTTTTTAGCTCGTCTTTTAAATCACGCCCAATTGCCTGCGTTACAACCCTATGGCGGTGATTACTTTGCCTTTGTCCTCATTGGCTTTGCCTTTTTTAATTATTTAGAAGTTTTATTGAAAGGACTCCCGCAACAGATTCGTGAAGGGCAATTGCTTGGCACATTAGAGGCTTTATTAGTCACACCAACTGCGCTACCAACCTTAATTATTGCGAGTATCTGCTACCAATTACTAGGAGCAACAGCACGAGTAGTGGTTTATCTTGGATTAGCCATCGGTATTTTTCAGATTACCTTGCATGGTGCAAACCTAATCGCAACGGGCTTATTTTTATTACTTACCCTGATGGCTTTTAGCAGTTTGGGCATTTTAACCGCGAGCGTTGTTATCCTACTGAAAAAAGGCGAGGCTCTCAGTAGCCTATTTGTCAGTATTGCCCGTTTACTCTGCGGCTTATACTATCCTATTAGTATATTACCTGATAGTTTACAACTGGTTGCCCATTGGATACCTGTGACATATGCCTTAGAAGGACTACGCCTTGCACTCTTACAAGGCTATTCACTAACACAACTAATGCCTAACTTATTGCCTTTAAGTTTATTTACCCTGTTTTTACTACCAAGCAGTTTATGGGCTTTTCACCATGCCATACAACGCGCAAAACGTGACGGCACATTAACCCAATATTAATAAGCGCATTAACCCCTAAAAACCATGAAAATATTACACGTTATTGCCAATTTAGCCCCGCGTTATGGTGGCCCTGCAAAAGCCTGCTTTGAGTTAGCACGTGCCGTTGCACAACGGGGGCACGAAGTCACTATTTATACAACCAATCAAGACGGTGATGGCGAACTTGATACCCCTTTAAATCAAATTATTCAACGCGAAGGGGTGCAATTACGGTTTTTTCCGATTCAATCCCCCCGTTTTTGGGGCACATCCCTGCCCATGGCGCGGGCATTAGCGCAAATGATTCCCACAGTTGATATTGTCCATATACATTCCCTGTATTTATTTCATAACCTTATCGCGCCTTGGCTATGTCGCTGGTACAAAAAACCTTATGTCATGTTGCCACATGGCACATTAGACCCCTTCCTATATCAACGTCATCGCCAACGAAAACGACTAATGGAATGGACATTTGAAAATCGGAATATGCGACAAGCAACCGCAATCCACTTTATTACACAAGAAGAACAACTCCTTGCCCAACCATACACCCATAACGCCCACAGTGTTATCGTACCGTTAGGACTGACATTAAACGAATATGATAAACCGCGTCCATCCCAATGGTTAGCCCATTATTACCCTGAAACCAAAGATAAAAAAATCATCCTCTTTTTTGGGCGCATTCATTTTAAGAAAGGCTTAGACCTTCTGATTCCTGCGTTTATCGCGTTAGCAAAACAACAAGACGATATTCACCTCGTTATTGCAGGTCCAGACGATGAAAGATATGCCGACCATTTAAAGCACTTATTAAGCGTGGATAACATGTTAGACCGTGCCACCTTCACAGGCATGATACAAGGGGATGAAAAACTCTCCCTCCTGCGAGAATCCTACCTATTTGCATTACCCTCTTATTCAGAAAATTTCGGTATTGCCGTGTTAGAAGCCATGGCATGTCGCTGTCCTGTACTGATTTCTGACAAAGTGAATCTGCATCACGATATTCAACAAGCAAAAGCGGGTGTTATCGTCCCCTGCGAACAAAACGCAGTACAACAAGCCCTTGCAGATTTACTGGCTAACCCATTCCAAGCCCGTTACTATGGAGAAAAAGGCAGACAACTCGTCGAAAATCGCTACCAATGGCAACAAATTGGCGAATTAATGGAACAAACCTATCAACAACTGATTGAAAAACACCATGTCCGTTGAGTTTCAACTCCTCTGCCAAGCCCACCAACCTGATAAACTCGCTCAACTGCTCAATCAAACGATTGCATGGCAAACCGTATTAAAACTTACAGACCGTCATCGAGTTGCCCCACAACTCTATCAATCACTAAAAAATAACAACTTAATTCCCAACCCCATACGCCAAGCCCTACGCACCCGCTACGAAAAAAACACCCTGCGGGCAATGCGCAATTTAGTGACTATACAAACACTCTTACAATCCTTTACACAACACAATATCCCCTGCATCGTCCTAAAAGGCATAGGACTTGCGCTACAACTATACGGCAATATTGGCGCACGCCACGCGGGCGACATAGACCTACTCATTGATCCCCAACACCTCCGCCACGTTGACACCCTATTACAACAACAAGGCTACCAACGCATTCAACCCGCATTTTCCCTGACAGAAGCCCAATTTTTAAAAATTCAACAACTATGGAATCAATTTGAATACTACCACCCACAAGGACAATGCTACCTAGATATTCACTGGCGACTTTCCTACAACCACCATCTTTGCCCGATTCCATTTAACGAACTCTATCAACAACATCAAACCATTTACGTACAGACTCAAGCACTCCCCGTCCTAGCCCCCTTACACAACCTACTCTACCTCTCTGCACATGGCAGTCAACACGTATGGGGCTGTTTATTCTGGCTTTGGGACATCGCCACACTCTTACAACAAACCACTTTTGACTGGGATAAAGTCATTACCAACGCGCAACACATAGGCTGTTTACCCTCACTCATTCAAGGCATACACCTTGCCCATCACCTACTAAACAGCCCTTTACCTGATACACTTCCCCCCTACCAACAACAAACACGCTATAAACGGCTTCAACAAGCGGGAGAACGCTACTTACAATTACCAATACCTATCCCCTTACGGACAGTTTTATGGCAACGCTTCTACTACGATTTACAACTCAATAGCTCATGGGCTTATCGACGCGAACTGCTCCAACATATTTTTTTACATCCCCATGATTGGCAAGCTCTACCACTCCCCCCCGTCTTATTCCCGCTCTATTATGTAATAGGTAGCATTCTCTGGTTGAAGCGACAACTCATAAAATAGCCCAACGTTAAACCCTCTATGTATCATCAGGATTAACAAAACCATGCATAAAACACATGACTGGTTAATAACCCAACCCAGCACAAGCACACACCTGATTTTATGGCTAAGTGCCTTATTTCTTCTACTTGCTGGCATCTGGGCAAACTATGCCGAACTAGATGAAGTCACACGCGGTATGGGCAAAGTTATACCCTCAAGTCAAGTTCAAATCGTGCAAAACCTAGAAGGCGGCATTATCTCCGAACTACCTGTTAAAGCAGGTGATATTGTCGAAAAAGGACAAATTCTACTACGTATTGACGACACCCGTTTTTCCTCCTCCTATCGAGAAAACAATGTCGGCATCGCAGAACTACAAGCCAAAATTGCCCGTTTAAGTGCCGAAGCGGAAGGAAAACCATTTGCTTTACCCGCAAAAATACCTGAAGAACAACAAAGTTTTTTTAAAAACGAATTAGCCCTTGCAAACTCCCGTCAACAAGCCCTACAAGCCAATATAGATATTTTATTACAACAAAAACGCCAAAAAACACAAGAAATCAATGAATTAAAATCAAAACTGACTCAACTACAACAAAGTTACGAATTAGCCAAAAAAGAACTGAATATTACTGAACCTCTAGTAAAAAAAGGCGTAATGTCAGAAGTAGAACTACTCCGCTTACAACGTGAAGCAACTGATTTAAAAGGCAATGCCGAAAGTATTCGCTTAAGCATTCCCCGCGCAGAAACCGCCGTCGATGAAATAGAACGCAAAATAAAAGAACTCACCGCCACTTTTCGCGCGGGCGCACTAGCAGAACTCAATGATAATAAAGCCGAATTAGCCAAAAATACCGAATCAGGTCTAGCCCTACAAGACCGTGTGACACGAACACTTGTTCGCTCCCCCGTCAAAGGCACAATAAAACGAGTAAAAGTCACAACCATTGGTGGCGTTGTACAACCAGGAATGGATTTAGTAGAAATTGTGCCGTTAGAAGACACATTACTGATAGAAGCACAAATTCGCCCCTCAGACATCGCTTTTTTACACCCAGGGCAACCAGCCATGATTAAGTTTACCGCCTACGATTTCTCAATTTTTGGCGGACTATCCGCAACGCTAGAACATATCAGCGCGGACACCATTATGAATGAACGCAATGAAGCCTTTTTCTTAATTCAACTACGCACAACACAAAATTTCTTAAAAAATGGCGATAAAAACCTGCCGATTATTACAGGGATGACTGCCAACGTAGATATTTTAACGGGCAAGAAAACCCTGTTAAATTACCTATTAAAACCCATCAAAAAAGTGCATGACGAAGCATTGCGGGAACGCTAAAAATATAGTAAACGCACTATAAAACAATGCGAAGGACTGGCAGTCCTAAATTTAAATCGCTTTGTGGTACGTTTACTATATTAAAAATAAAAACCTGTTAGGCTTTGAAAACCTAACAAGTCTTTTTTTGTCTGAATCAGAATTCACAGAATTAGCAGAATTAAAAACAATTAAAAACATAATTTTTTATTCTTTTAATTTTCTTGTCTTTTTAATTCTGAAAATTCTGATTCAGACAAGCTGTTGTCTTTTTAAAAGAAACTTGCCGAACTCAGGTTAAAATTAATAATCCCTAAAAAATCTATCCCCATTGTTTGGCAAATAATGACGAACATAACGACTGCTTAACGTCACCGTGCTTTGTAACTCACCAAATGTCGTGGTTGGTGCACCATTTCTTGCAAATCCAGTCGCCACAAAAATATCAGGCACAGAGACATGGAAAAAATTCACGTCAACACGTCCACCCCGATCAATCCAAACTTTGACATAAACCTCTGGATTATTAAAACTTCCCCAACTCACATCCGCTGGATTCACATAAAAAAATCCCCAAATAACACGGTCTCCGCCAGACGTTTGTTCTTCCCCTCCTTTACGCCAAACTGTCCGTATTTCACGAGTTTGTGTTTCTCCCTCAACAGTACGTACCGTAACAGCAGCAAATAATTCACGCCCGTTATTATCAAAAAAAGTAAAACCATCCGCTGAATTTTCCTGTATAGACAAAGTATTGTCTGAACTTTCTACAGGGGCTAATAAGGTGTTTTGTACAATCTGGCGCAAAGGCTCTGCTTCTGTCGCAGAAAGTTCGCCCGCTAAAACACATAAACAGACAAGAATAAAGTGACGCATGGGTAAACTCCTCTTATCCAACAAGGATAAATAAGCTGATTATTCAAGATATGATTTTTCTAAACTGCGGATTCGTTCCTCTGTCATGTCTTGTAAACACGCATTCAGAAAGCCTGAAAATCCTGTACCACCTCGCGCACCGTAAACCGCATATTCACAATGTTCATCACGAAACTTTATCCATGTCCGTTGCGCTGTTTTCAATAACGCCTGTTCCTCTGCGGATAAACCACTATTCATCAAATTTTTATACGCTCTATTCAACGCCGCATCAGCAGATTGATACGCTTTTTCAGCGCAATAATTTATCTCATAAGTTGATTGTGGGTCGTTACAATCAACTTTAGGTGTACCCTCTGCGCTCACAGCCGTGACGGTGTAAAACAAAAAAGGAAGTGAGTAAAGGAAAAGTGTTCGTAAGTGCATCATAATGCCTCTTTAATGATTAATTGAGTCTTGAAATAACTGAGTATGACAACTTGAAAAGATAAGAAATAGTGGAGAATTTGACAATAAGCATAATACCCTGAGATATCTTGTTGCTTGACACTATAACGGTGTTTAATATGCGGAAAGGTGGGCGGCATGTTGTATGCTAATAGCATTATTTTTCGGGTATCGTATTTTTGGCAGTGCGAAACAAGTCAAGTTTTACACGTTAATCTTAACGCGGTTGTCTGAATCAGGATTCACAACGTTTTCAGAATTAGCAGGGCTTAAAAGATTCATTAGACAATCGGGTTTTATGCGTTTAAAGCCTGACTTGTTTCGCACTACCCTATTTTTTAATCGGTTTTTATTTCCTCTTAGAGTTAAGATGATGTGGTATTTAACGAAATTTCGGGTATTTCTACTTGTTTTCCTTTGTGTTATTGCAACACATGTACGGGCAGAAAGTGTTCAGTTACAGTCCATGCAAGTTGCAACTGACACAGCAACCAGTGTGCGTTTACTATTTGATTTTAGTAGCCCTGTACGCTATCGCATTTTTAGCCTCTCTAATCCTGAACGGCTAGTGATTGATTTGGAAAACACCAAATTATCAACATCGCTTGTCAATTTTGCGAAAAATCACCCGTTGATTCAAAACATACGCAGCGCACCACGTAATAACAATGATTTACGGATTGTTTTAGACTTACATGCCCCTGTACGTACTAAAAGCTTCTTATTAAAACCTGCGGGCATTATCGGGCATCGTCTCAATATCGACATACTCAGTGGGCAAACCACACAAATCACACAAGCCCCTCCCGCAACACAGCGTAGCCTCGCACAAATGGCAAGCACATCCTCTCCGCGTAACCCGCTCGTTATCAGCCTTCCCCCGCCATCAACGAACTCCACCCTAGCGAATCAATCATTAAACCAAACAGCCCCCAACAATCGCCTCAATGCACAAGCCACAATTCCAACCAATCGCCCACGTCAATTAACCCCAGTTATCCCGAAAAAAGATGGTAATGGACGAGAATTAATTGTAGCCATTGATGCAGGACATGGTGGTATTGACCCTGGGGCAATTGGTAAGCAAGGCACTTATGAAAAAACAGTCGTATTAGCCATTGCCCGCCAATTAGCGAGTTTATTAGAACGAGAATATGGTATGCGTCCTGTTTTAATTCGAGATGGCGATTATTTTTTAAAGTTACGTGAACGTATAGACCTTGCACGTCAACATCAAGCTGATTTATTCATATCTATTCATGCAGATGCCGTAGCGGAAGGAAATGGCAATGTACGAGGCTCATCGGTTTACATGTTGTCACAACGTGGCGCGAGCAGTGAAGCGGCATTATGGTTAGCAGAAAAGGAAAACGCGGCAGATTTATTAGGCGGGGTGAGCTTAAATGATAAAGATGATTTATTAGCCTCTGTTTTACTGGATTTATCTCAAACAGGCACATTAGAAGCCAGCGCACACGCGGCCGAACAAATTTTAAACGGACTACGTCAAGTGAATAAAACCCATTTATCTAAAGTACAACGTGCAGGCTTTTTAGTCTTACGTTCCCCCGATATTCCATCTGTTTTAGTCGAAACGGCATTTATTTCTAATCTGGAAGAAGAGCGCAAATTAAACGACCCAGTTTATCAACGCCAATTAGCACAAGCGATTTTGCAGGGTATTCGCGGTTATTTTGCTAAGTACGCCCCACCGGGAACACAATTAGCACAGCGTTAATTTTAACCTGAGTTCTACGAGTTTTATATAGTAACCGTACCATAAAGTGATTTAAATCTAGGACTGGCAGTCCTCCATGTCGTTTTATAATAACGCGAGTACGGCGAGATTCTTTTAAAAAGACAAGAGCTTGTCTGAATCAGAATTTTCAGAATTAAAAAGACAAGAAAATTAAAAGAATAAAAAATTATGTTTTTAATTGTTTTTAATTCTGCTAATTCTGAAAATTCTGTGAATTCTGATTCAGACAAAAAAAGACCTGCTAGGTTTTCAAAACCTAGCAGGTCTGTCGGAACGTGCGAAAAGTTCTGACTAGACAAAATTAAAAACCTTGTCTGAATCAGGATTTTCAGGATTAACAACAAGAACGATAATATTGCGTCTAACCCATCTCGACCAATAACTGTCCATAACGTTGCGCAATAATTTGCCAATCATAACGGGCAACGACAAATTGTCGTCCTTGTTCACCCAATTGACGCGCTTTAGCAGGATTTGCCAATAAGGTACATAATGCCTCAGCTAATGCAGATACATCACGTTGAGGCACAATTAAAGCGGTTTGTTGGTCTTGCAAAATATCTTGCATCGCGGGCAAATCTGTTGCAATCACGGCACATTCACACCCTAACGCCTCTACCAATACCAAGCCAAATCCTTCTCTATCTCCATCATTAGCAATAATGGATGGAAAAATTACAATTGCATGTGACTGATAAAGTTGAGGTAAATTTTTATTCTCGACTGCACCGATAAATTGTACATGTGGAACGATTTGCAACTGTTGTGCTAAATCTTGTAAGGCTTTTGCCTCTGTACCTGTGCCGATGATACGCAGTTGCACATGAGGATAACGGGCTAATACGGTCGGCATGGCTTGCAGTAAATAATGAATGCCCTTTTTTTCTACCAATCGTCCGACAAACAACAGGCTATCTGCATGACGTGTGCAAGTTGCGTTTGGAATAAACTGCGTTTGTACATCCACCCCCATCGGAATAACATACATTTTTTGCGCATCTGCCCCTAAACGTAAGGCTTCTTGAAACATTGCCTCACTAACAACCGTCATAGCAGACACATTTTTTAAAACATAGGTTTTTAACTGTGTTAAGCCTTTACCACGTAACGCAAATAAATCTCCACCGTGTGACGTACATAAGATTTTAGGAACAGGGCGAGGTAGTAACTTACAAACGAGTAATGCAATTAAACCTTGTGGAATTAACCAATGCGCATGAATCACATCAAAAGACTCACGACGTAATAACCGCCATAAGGCAATGGCTTCCCCTAACATAAAAAAAGGTACAAGTGCATATCGCCAACGATTTTGCTTTAAATTCGCTAAGATACCACCTGCATAAGCCAATGTTTGCCACTTTTCAAAAAAATATCGAAAGCGTGTAATTTTTAACCCTTCCCATTCTTCTGTCAGTGCAGCTCCCTGTGCGTGAGGGGCGAGCACATGCACATTAGCAATGTGAGGATGTTGTACCAAGCGACGGCTTAATTCATAGACAAACGGTGGTTCTTTATCCCCCTGCCAACGTGGAAACGTAGAAGCTAATACCAACACTTTCAGAGAGGAAGGCGCGTTCATAGTGTCATTGCTTATATTTGTTTTTGATAAATGAAAAAGTCTGAGGGAGAATGTTCTTTATTATTTATTTGATTCTCTAATGGATATTCATTCGGAATGTGTTGCAATAATTGCCATTGCGGACAATTTTTTTCGACCCAGTTTGAAAATTGACGATGTTTAACATGTTTTAACTGATAGGCGGGGTTGTCATCGGTATTACTGGCATAAACGATAACAAAACGCTGTGCTGTTGCAAATAAATGCGTCATGTAAGTATGAAAGACTTCATCTTCAATAAGATGATAAATAACATCTAAAGATAAGGCTAAATCACACTGGAAAATGCCTTGTTTATCTGCAAAACAATCAGCGTGGTATAAGAAAAAACTTTTTGTCTTATCCTGCTTATATTGCGCAATGCAGGCTTTTAACGCGGTGATGGAAACATCTAAACCGATATAACGGGGATAATGTGCCAGCGATAATTGATGACCATCACCACATCCAAACTCAATAACAGACTGAATTTGTTTATCAATCACAAACTGATTTAACACTCGTGCCTTAAATTCAGATAATCGTCCATAAGAGCCTGTTCCAGAATTTCCCCCTAATTGATAGCGAGTTTCCCAATAGTCACGAGAAGAAGAAACAAACAATTTATTCATTAAGCGTTTAAAAAAAATTAGCATGGTATTTTCTATCAATCCAATCAATGGTTAAAAGGCTTTTTACCTAACCAAAATAATAATATTAATCCAGTGAGTAATTCTGCTCCCACCGTCCAAAACCGAAATAAAAGACTACTCATCACTGCTTGTTCTAATGGCATTATGTTTAATAAAAACATCGTTGTAATTGATTCACGTACACCAATACCCGCAGGCGCAAACAGGGCAAAAAATCCTAATGTTACCCCAATTGTATTCGCAAGGGTTATCCATGCAATACTGGGTAATATTGGTAACGTTTGTAAGGTAAACGTAAAGTAAACGCCACTGTATAACAAGCCTAAGACGAGCCAAGCTAACATAAAACCACTAACCATCATCAAATATTCATAATGACTGGGCAATTGCAAATTTTCCAAAGAAATAGGGTGTTTCTTTAAAAAAAGCTGTCCTAACTGTTGATAGAGGTAAAAAGCAAGTATTAACACTTGTTTGCCTAAAAAAATGCTGATAAATGCAATAACCGCTAATCCCCACCAAATGAGTTGATTATATAAAATAGCTAAAAAACAAGCACTCACAACCCCACCAGCATGTACAAGTGTCAATTGTTCTTGCAACGTTAAATTAACCACTTGTTGCCAATTTAATCCCACTGCTTTGAGTTGTGAACCACGCGCAATCATGCCCCAAACTTTACCTGGTAAGTATTTACCCATTGTTAGCAATGTTTGTTGGATGAAAGATTGATTAAAGGTAATATTTGCTTTACCAATGGTAAAAACGATGTATTGCCAAACACTTGCAGTGATTGATAAAAATAAGATTTGCAGTAATAGCGTAAACCAAAATAATGCTGTGTTAAACGTGAGTGGGAATGTGAATTTATGTGTTTCTATCCATAAATAGCGGATAATAAAAATTAATGCGCATATTATGAACCCAATCAACCAAAAACGCTTAATTAACCGTAGCATAATCTTTTATCGTGTCGCTTTAGTAGAGGCTGGAGAATTGATATCATGTGTCTTGTTAGCCGTTTTTTTTGGTAAAAAACATAACGGGAAAAAAACAAGGAAAAAAAACAGGTAAATCAAGGAAATATTGACCCATCCACCACCAAGACCACCATACCAATTATTAAAAATTAATAGGTAGTTATCATGTTCCTCTAAACGCAACGGCATTAAAGATACTCTTAGTTTAAAAATTACAACACTTAACAATAATAGATATAAAAGATAATATTTATTCTTTAGATACAAAATATTATCTTTTATTTCATATAGATAGAAAATAGAAAAAGGAAGTATCATAAAAAAGAGGATAAATTCAATTCGAATTTCCCGCATCCGTGCAAGGGCTAATACAATCGTTGTTGTAATTACAACAAGATAAGGAAATGCTTTAACCAGCGCAGATAAAACATCATTTAAATACGGCTGTTTTCTTAAGCGAAGATAACCAAGAACGCCCGTTATCCAAAAAATGGTAAAAACAAGCAGAAAAAATATTAAGCTTTCATATAGATACTTAATATTAAGCTGTGCCCCTTCTAATGGGTTATAGTGACTATACCAGATTAAGCGATAAGTGAGTAAAGCCATTGCTAGTAATGCCGTTATCAATAAGCGTTTTTTGAAATTAATCGCGGTATAAAAGAATAAAAATAGAAAAACAATAATAAAGTTAGTTTCTCTACAAAAAATACTAATAAACATAATAATACTGAAGTAAAAAATATTTTTATATTGCAGACTTATCAATGCAATAAGAATGAGTGCATATCCTAAAAAGTCGTTAGGACTCCCATGTACAGGAAATTTAAAGGCGCATAGTATCGGAGGGCAAAGGGCAAGAAAAATACTTGAAATTTGCGCAAATTGTTCATTGGGTTCAAATTCATGAAATAATTGTCGAACAAATTGATAAAAAAAGAAAAATGTTAGAAATAAACTTATAAATGACCAACATAAAAAAGCGTTATAAAATGCGATGGAATAATGTGAAAAATAGCTTTTTCCTAAAACATAGGTCGGTAAAACAAGGAGTTTGCCTAAAATACGGTAATGACTAGGGGCTGTTTGTCCCCATATCCAAGTATCGACCCATTCGTCAATCAATTCATTGGTTAAATAAGGCGTATCAACAACTTCAAACCCTGCGATTTCTCCAATTAATGCAAATCTATCTGTAATGCTACTGCCTTTTAAAAAATAGACGTTAAAAATGATGACACTGCTGGCTAATAATAATGAAAGAAGACAGTTTTTCAGCATTCTAAATACCTGAAAAAAACGATGGAATATATCATGCTATTACAAAGCCCTTCTTAAAAGCAATGTGATAAATATGGTATAAATTTGAGCATTTATACCTATTTTTACCGCTCCCTTTTTTCATTGCCATCTTATGGCATAGCAGAATAACTAAATATTCTTGGTAAACACTGAGTTGTTTTTATCTAATAAAGGCTTCATTTGCATTATGGAGCATTTTATTTATGTCCATTGGTCAACAAATCTTGTTCAGTGTGGGCTTATGTTTATTAAGTCCTCTCTTATTGGCGGTCGTTCCCACTCATGTAGAGATTCAGGCAAATACGTGTAATGTTTGTCACGGTGAAGCGGGCGAAAGTGCGGGCACTGTGCCTAGTTTGAAAGGTAAGCCTGTGGCTTATTTAGAACAAATTTTATTGAATTATAAAACGGATAAACAACTGGGTACGATTATGAATCGTGTGGCAAAAGGCTTTACGGATGAGGAAATTAAAGCAATTGCCAATTATTATGCTGGTTTAAAGTAGGGGAATGCTCATGACTATGAATCGTAGAACGTTTTTAGCGTCTCTCTCTACCAGTGTTGCTGGTTTGGCAATTGCCAGTTGTGCCAGTGCAGATAATAAGCACAGTGCGCAAAGTGGGAAAAAAGTGGTGGTTGTCGGTGGGGGGTTTGCAGGAGCAACGGCTGCTAAATATTTGCGGAAGTTTGACCCTAGTTTAAACGTGACTTTAATTGATGAAAGTCCGCAATATGTCACTTGTCCCGCAAGTAATTGGGTGATTGGTGGTTTTCGTGAGCTTCCAACTATCACATGGGATAGAGGTGCATTACAGCGTAAATATGGGGTTAATTTAGTTCAAGACACGGTTGTCGACATTGAACCAACTGCGAAATATGTAAAAACCAAGCAGGGGGAAAAATTCGCGTATGACCGTTTAATTGTCGCGGCAGGTATTTCTATTAAATGGAATGCGTTAACGGGATATGATGAAGCTGCCGCAGAGTTATTGCCCCATGCGTGGAAAGCGGGAGCGCAAACAACGCTGTTACGCAAGCAATTGGAAGCCTTACCTGATGGCGGTAGAGTCTTTATGGTTTGTCCTGCTAATCCATTCCGCTGTCCCCCCGGTCCTTATGAACGGGCGAGTTTGATTGCGCATTATTTGAAAACCCACAAGCCTAAATCTAAATTAGTACTATTTGATGCAAAAGATAATTTCTCTAAACAAGGATTGTTTGAGAAAGCATGGACTGATTTATATGGTTATGGGACGGCAAAGAGTTTAATCGAGTGGGTGCCTGCGTCTAAAGATGGGAAAATCGTAGAGGTTGACGCGAAGAATAAAACTATCATCAGCGAATTCGGTGAGAAGCATAAAGGCGATGTGATTAATGTGATTCCGCCTCAACAAGCAGGGATTATTGCGCAAACAGCGGGTTTAGTGAATGAAACAGGTTGGAGTCCCGTTGACCATCAAACATGGGAATCGAAAAAACATCCTTTTATTCATGTTATCGGTGATGCAAGTATTGCGGGGGCAATGCCAAAATCAGGCTCTTCGGCGAATTCACAAGCGAAGTTTTGCGCGGCAGCAGTCATTGCTTTATTGAATGACATAACTCCGCCAAAACCAAACTGGTTGAATATCTGCTATAGCCTTGTTAATCCTGAGTATGCGATTTCTGTAACATCAGTTTATGAATTAGACGCAGAAAAGAAAGTCGCGGAGATTAAAGCATCGGCTGGGGTGAGTAAGCCTGATAGTGATAAACAGCTTGAGGCGTTATATACAGAAAATTGGTATAAAAATATTATTCAAGATTCGTTTTTATAAGTCAGTGAGCCATAAAAAAGGCGTTATACATCAAATACATAACGCCATCAAGTATCGTTGTAACCGTGCCACGCCACTGTTGCAACGATTTTTTTAGTTGATATTAGACTTATTAGTGTCGTGTTCGCCTTCGGGTTCTTGATCCTCTATGATAGAAACATCGACATATTCGTCATAAACATCCACTTTAATCAGCGGTGTGCCTAAGACGATTTCTTTTAAAGAGTTGCTAGAGGCAGTCCCTTGCGATAGGCGTTTTTCTAATAACGCCCGCTTTTGTTTGTCATCAAATACGCAATCTGTCTCGTCTTCCGCATCGCGTTTTTTAAACTCGTGATAGTTGGCGCGGTCTTGACGAATAACAGCGGCTGCAATGGCTGGGGTGATTTTGCCACCACTGACTAAAGAATCACCTTTACTACTCATTTTGTCTTGCGCGCTGATTCTTGCTGTGTAACTGCATAAAAATTCAGCAGAATAAGCACTGTTCATTCCTGCAAAAGATAATGCGGCAATGAGTAAATAACGACGCATGAAAACTCCTAATGATTTGTAGAACAATGGATAAGTTCGGGACGATATTCAAAGTGCATGGTGTCGAAGTGATACCATTTTCCACCCCAAATAAAGCCAAACTCTTCAAAAATAGTAACAATACGTTGCAATTTCGTATCTTGTAATACCTGTGTTGGGTAAGTACAAGGTTTATTGGGTTTGCAACCACCCCATAACCAGTATTTATATAAGTTTTTGGGTAACTGAAAATCAACCGCAGTGCCGAAACTATGGTTGCTTAAACGGCTCGTGCCTTGAATGGTACGCCAGTTGAAAGAGCCAACAGGGTTACTAACATAAGCAATTAAATCAGGTTGTTGGGCAATGCGTTTACCGACTTCGGCAAGGGCTTCATCTGCACCATTGACGCTTGAAAATAGAATGCTGGTTTTACTGGGTAGCCATGAGACTTTTTTCAATTGCTTACGGACTTGTGCTTCTGTACTGCCGTACATTTTTTTAAAAAAATCAATATGGCGAATGCGTCCAGCATCTTCGTTAAAAGCAGGGGCTTGTGTTAAGGGAGCTAAAGAATAAGGGATTGATAACTGTTCTTTTAAGTCTCCATTATTTAATAGTTCTTCAAAATCAGTATATTGCTTTCCATCGTCATAAATCATCCGTGTGCCATCTAGCCAAAGCAACTCATTTCCATTGATGTCTGTCTCTGGGGATAAAAATTGTGGATAGGCTTCTACTAAACAACGCAAACCATTATCAGCAGATGCGGGCAGTTGCCACAGACTGAAGAGAGTAAAAATGAATATAGGTAAGCGGTTATAAAAAAAATGAACAACGTTCAAAATAACTCCTTTATCTCAATAATCATCCCTGTTTTTCTCTGTTTTACAATGACACACGTTGATAGTTATGAATCGTTGTATAACGTGGAACTTATTACGGGAATTTTGGGGGGAATCGTGAATAGTTTATTAAGTCGGTGTAATAATGCAGGAGGCGAGTTTTTTGACAGGTTTTTAATGTAGATAATACATAGTAGTAGCGTTTTTATGCCTGTGGGTCGTTACATTTTTATACATTACCCAACCGCTTATAAAACAGCTATAGGCGTGATTCATTATTTACAGGTCGTATATATCAGTTAAGACATGCAACAATAGGTAGGTCAATAACCCATTTAACCTACCCGCATAACTTTTAACTTGCTATAACTTCACAACAACTCGTCCGAGTGCTTGTCCTTGCAGAATTTTATCAATGTATTGATTATTTAACGTTGCAAGGTCACATTCATCTGTCATCAGTTGGGTTAAATCAATTTTCCAATCGCTCGCCATGCGTTGCCAGAGTGGCAGACGAATCGACATGGGACATTCCACAGAGTCCACGCCTAACAAATCTACCCCTCGTAAGATAAAAGGGTAAACATTCGTGTTTAAATCAGGCGAGGCAACAAGCCCACAACAAGAGACATATCCCATGTATTTAGTGGATTTTAATGCCGTTGTCAGAATATCACCGCCAACCGTATCGAGGACTCCTGCCCAACGTCCTTTTGATAAGGGACGGTTACTGATTTCGACCAGTTCTTCACGGGGAATAATGGTTGTTGCTCCCAGTTGTTTTAGAAAGTCATGTGAACTAGCCTTGCCTGTTCCCGCAACAACGTGATACCCCAATTTTGCTAATAAAGCGACCCCAACACTGCCCACCCCACCTGTTGCGCCTGTGACCAATACCTCACCTTTTTCAGGTGTCAGTCCTGCGTGTTGTAATTTATGGACTGATAACGCTGCGGTAAATCCTGCTGTCCCATAAATCATGCTTTCTTGTAGGGTTAAGCCTTGCGGGAGTTTTACAACCCAATTGGCAGGCACACGAATATATTCTGCAAAACCACCTGCGGTATTCATCCCTAAATCGTAACCCGTCACAAGTACCGACTCGCCTACTTGAAAGCGATTATCAGTCGTCGCGGCAACTGTACCTGCTGCGTCAATGCCTGGGGTGTGTGGATATTTGCGTGTGACTCCCTTATGTCCTGTTGCAGAAAGTGCATCCTTATAGTTGAGCGAAGAATAAACCACTTTGATAAGCACATCGCCAGTAGGAAGTTCATCAATTGAACGCTCAAGCACTTGGCGAGTGACGGTTTTATCAGAATTTTCTGTTACCCATAATGCCGTGAATTTTTGATTCATGTTAAAAAATACCTCACAAATATAATGGATATTGGCGCAATATATGCCTATTTTTGGGCGTTCAGACAGGTAAATAAGCATAATAACACGGTATAGTGTATGCCAAATTATCAATGGTTTATTGAAAAAATAACCTGTCATTTATTTGTCACATATCCTGCTTATAATCAGTTTGTCAAAAACTAATAACACTATAAATAAAGACAAGGATGGACTGTTGGAGTTTCACTAGGGTTAAAACAAAGGGGACGTTATCATGCAACTCGATCAACAATTAGCAACTTATTTACAAAGAACAGGCAAATCTTTTTCAGTGCAATTCATGCCAGAAAATGATGAATGGTGTGTGACTGTTGGCTCTGCTAGTACAAATCATACACGGTTAGAAGATGCCATGCGCTTTGTCTGGGGCGATGTTGAAGACTACAATAAAGTCGTGAATAATCATCTCGTTTAAGTCTCGAGTTAGCTTCTCAGATTGCAAAAAATTTGGGAAGCTATGTCAATCTTTTCCCACCTTACTTTTTTCTATTTCCCGCGCTCAATAACGGGCTTTCTCATCAGCGTAAAATAAGGATGTTCTGCGGGTGGCATACAGCCTGCGGGATTATCTTGAGTGGGCAACAGCGGCATTAAAGGTAACAATTGTTGTTGACAGACTTGATATATTCGCGCTAGTTCAGCAACAGGGGTTTGATGCTCATCGACACGGATATCTAAATAAGGATAAGCCTCTTTCTGTACAAGTTGTAAACAAGCCGATTGTCGTCCGCGATAATCACCGCCAGTTTTATCTCCTGCAATCAATGCCATTAATAAACGTTCTGCAAAGGGCAAATCGTCTGCCTTAAGAAAAGCTGTTTCCATTGCCTCCACCGTCTGTACATCTTGCATCATATTTGCGGCAATGACATACCCCTCACCTTGACGATGTCCACACCATGTAAAACAGGCTTGCCCCGTATGCACAGCCGTGTTGCCTTGTGCATCAACAATACTAATTTGACGTGTTTCAAATGCAGGGTCGTATAGACGTAATTGTTGCAAAACAGCGTCTGCTTTTAACCCTGTTGCTAATTGAGCAAGCCCCAATTTTCCTAGATAAGGATTTAATTTTGCCTGTGTTGCAATCGCGCCGACTTGCGCCTGTAAATGTAGTGCAAGCCCACCAATGGCAGGAATTGCCGTACACATGGCAATACCTAACATGTGCGTTTGTGGGCAACGAGCAACGATGGAAAAAGTCGATAAATACATATATTGACGTTACGGTATTGCCGTTGCGGGACGACCTGCTTTACGTAAAATGCCACGTTGAGGGTCATAACCAACAACTGCCAGTATGAAAAAGAGCAAAAATGTACCGACAACCACTAAGCAAGAAACCATGTTGAAGTGACCATATAAGGCAAAGCGAATAAATTCTACTGCATGGGTAAACGGATTATAGCTTGCAAGCCAATGTATCCATTTTGCGCCTGACTCCTCCAATTTCCACAAAGGATACAAGGCAGAAGAAATAAAAAACATGGGGAAAATCACAAAATTCATTGTTCCCGCAAAGTTCTCTAACTGCTTGATATGTACAGATAATAGCAATCCTAATGCACCCAGCATCATACCGCTTAATATGATAGGAATTAATGCATAAAGCCAACCTATTAGCGGAATATCAACCTTATACAACCATGTGATCATTAAAAAAGCATAAACTTGTAACACCGACAATAAGGTGCCTGCACAAAGTTTACAAAATAAGAGATACCAACGTGGTAACGGTGCCGTCAACAATAAACGCATCATCCCCATCTCTTTGTCATATACCATCGATAAAGATGACTGCATCCCATTGAATAACAAAGTCATTCCCAGCAAACCTGGTACGGCATACACTTGATATTCAATATAAGTTTCATAAGGGGGAATGATGGACACACCAAACACATTTTGAAAACCCGCTGCAAAAACAACAAGCCAGAGGGTAGGACGGACAAGCGCAGACAGTAAGCGTCCTGTTTGCGTGGTGAATTTAATAATTTCACGACTAGAAACGGCAATGAGTGCTTGTAATGCATGGCTTAATGTCATTATTTCCTCTCTCTTCCTTTGCAACATAAGTGATTTATAGTAAACCGTTGCTCGATAGAGTTCCAAATATTTCACATGACATAACGCACTTGTCATTTTTACAGTATTTTGACCCAAGTTCTGCGAGCAAAAAGCTAAATCAGAGGCTTGATAGACTTCTGTAACCCGAGTTCGGCGATATTTATAAAATAAAACAGAGACCTGCTAGGTTTTGAAAACCTAGCAGGTCTTTTTTTGTCTGAATCAGAATTCACAGAATTTTCAGAATTAGCAGAATTAAAAAACGTGATTCGCATTATAGTAACCGTACCATAAAGTGATTTAAATCTAGGACTGGCAGTCCTTCGCATCGTTTTATAGTGCGTTTACTATAATTTCTTGGTTTAAGGGGTTTAAACTCTGTTAATTCTGGTTCAGACAAATGCTTGTCTTTTTAAAAGAATCTCGCAGAATTTTGGTCAATTAGGTACGCTTTAGTGGAAATCCAAGAGAAATTTTTAAGCCTTCCTGATTCATCCCTGTACTTAACGTCAATGTTGCTTGATGTAATTCAGCGATGCGTTTCACAATGGATAATCCTAATCCACTACCCTTCGTATCTGCATGTCGCCCCCGTTTAAAGCGTTCAAACATTTGTTCGCGTTCTGCTTCAGGAATTCCGATACCGTTATCTATCACAGCCAGTACGATTTCTTGCGGATTTACCTGAATCGCAACAGTCACAACCCCCAACGGTGGCGTATAACGAATGGCATTATCAACCAAATTACGAAGCAGTAAATATAACGCATCGATATTACCCATGATAAAAACAGGCTGTTCACCGCCATCTAAGCCCAAGTCGATATTTTTTTCCTGTGCGGCAGGCATTTGTTCACCAATCACATCGATAGCGAGTGAGACTAAATCAAGCGGTTTTGTTTCTAAACTAGTTTGTGCATCAATGCGTGCTAAATTCAATAACTGTGTGACCAGATGTGAAGCTCTATCCATACCCAGCAAGGCTTGCTGAAAGGCTTGATTGCGTTGAGTCTCATCTTTAGCTCGTTGCGCTACTTCAATCTGTGTTTTTACCCCTGCTAATGGGGTTCGCAATTCATGTGCGGCATCTGCTGTAAAACGGCGTTCATTTTCAAACGCATAGTTAAGCCGATTTAAAAAATGGTTGAGCGCGTCGAGCAAGGGTTTAATTTCTAAGGGAATAGCTTTTAATTTAATCGGATGTAATTGCGTAGAATCACGTTGCATGATTTCCGTTTGCACTTGACGCAACGGCTTTAAACTCTTGCCCACGCTAAACCAAACCATTAAACCAAAAACAGGCAGGGAAAATAAAAATGGACTGAGGACAGAATATAAAATGTCATTTAACAATTCATCGCGCACAGCATAGCTTTCGCCTGTTTGTACCACTAATTGACTTTTTGTATCGTAGAGATTGAAAACGCGCCATGTTTGGTCGTTAATGTGCTCATCAGAATAACCATAGTCATCCTCTTCATCATCATCATCTTCTTTGTCATCCTCATCACAATGGTCTGCATTGTCTTTAGGTGGTTGAAAACATAAATCGGTCGCACGGATAGGCAGCGGAGGGGCAAAGTCAGGCGCGGAAGCAGAGCGAAATTTTTTACCATCCGCAAAATAAACAATAAAAGCAACATTTGCCTCATAACGATGACCATTGCGATTTTTACGCTTAACAGAGACATCTTGCAGGGCAAAATTTTTAATATCTTCATGATGACGAATAAGACTTAACAGCGTCCGTGCTGTTTGTGCAAGGGTTGCATCCTGAACCTCTTCAATTTCATGGGCAGCCTCTTGCTCAACCCAAATCACGATAACACCCCAGCACGCCAGAAAAGTGCTAGCAAGAAACAGCAATAAATATCTACGCAGTGAATAAGTTTTCATGGAGTCGCGTTAATCATATATCCAACCCCTCGCACGTTTTGGATCAAATCTTTTCCCAATTTTTTACGTAAATGATGAATATAAACTTCTACGGCATTACTTTCTACAAATTCATTCCAACCGTATAAGCTATCTTCTAAACGGGCGCGAGAAAGAACTTTTCCTTTATTTTCAAGTAATATTTTTAAAATGGCGAATTCTTTCGGCGATAAACTCACTGGCTCATCGGTCAGTGTGACATGATGCGCGGCAGGGTCTAGGCATAAATCGCCATGCCATAATTTAGGGGTTGCGCGTCCATTGGCACGCCGTAATAAAGCCCGTAATCGAGCTAATAATTCAGTAAAACTAAAGGGTTTAACCAGATAATCATCAGCACCTGCATCCAATCCTTGTACTCTATCATGAACAGTATCCCGTGCGGTCAACACTAAAACAGGTAGCGTATTATCTGCAAGACGTAATTGTTTTAATAAACTTAAACCATCTTTTTTAGGTAAGGCTAAATCTAAAATCAATCCATCATATTGTTCAGCCTGTAACGTATGCTCTGCATCCTCCGCTGTTTTTACCCAATTGACGGCGTAGCCCTCCTGACTTAATCCAATTTTTAAACCATCTCCAATTAATAAATTATCTTCGACGACGAGTAAGCGCATGATGATGAACTCCTTGAGAAATTAAAGGCTAATGACAGGTAAAGGCTCGGCTTTACCCTTCATGTTGATTGTGCGTTGTGTTTGCACAAGTGGTTTTTGTAACAATTTGTTAAACAGAATTTGAGAAATTAATAATTCATCACGTTGGGCGTGGTCACAAATCCGTTTTGTGGTGTTGACTGTATCGCCAATCACATCATAGGCTTTCAGGGTATTTCCCCCTAATAAGCCTTCGACTAATGGCCCTGTGTGTAAGCCAATGCCTACCCCTAATTGATAAGGTGCAAGCAATGTTGCAATCTGTGTTTTCAACTGTTGCGCAACTGTTAGAGCAGTTTGTGGGTCAGGAAAAACCATCATGATTTCATCGCCTGTGAGTTTGACTTTAATAACGGTGGTATTTATCCAAATTTTTTCAGCAGTTGCGCAATATTGATTCAACATATCAACCACTATTTCAGGGGGATGGCTTTCACTCCAACGGGTAAACCCGCGAATATCCATAAATAATAGGGTGCGTTCTTTGCGGGTGAGACTGAGTTGATTAGGGTCTATCACCGCGACCGCTAACATATCTTGTCCTAAAAACCATTCGGAATAACGGCGTAGTTGTTCGCTGGTTGTGCGAAGCAAGCGGAGAAAGGATTCTGCATTGTATTGAGCAACGCCCAAAATAATGCCGATAAGGGTTGTCGTTAAGGCTAAAAAAGTATGGCTGCCTTCCGTGAAAAAGCTAGATAAATCATAATCATTCTGGTCAGTTAATATGCCATATATCCAATACATGGTTAAAATAATATTAACCCGCAATACACTTTCTAAAATCATTAAGTAACGTTCAAATGCAGGTGAGCTATAGGCGCGTAAACTTTGCAACAGTCCAATAGCCATCGCAAATCCCCACATGGCGATATGATTCGGTTTATCAAAGAAAAATAATTCGTTTTGGCTCAGTTCTGCTAAGGTGTAAAGCGTTGGTACGATTAAGTTACCCAGAAAAGGGTGAGGTTGCCCTTTATAACGTTGAAGCCCCAGATAGTAAGACTGTGTTATACAAGCAAATATTAATATATACAAAGCCATTTCATGAAAATACGCTTTGCCATCGATTAAAAATTCTAAAAAAATATTGGCAATTGAAAAATGTACCGTATTGGTAAAAAATTCTTGAATGATAAATTCACGTGGTGTGCCATAAAGCCGATGGTGTAATGCTGTATTCATAGCAACAGGATGCTGTGTCATGTAGATGCTTATTGATGGGCTTTAAGGTGGAAATTAAACCAACACAAGCGATAAAAAAGGACTTACGCAAGAACCTATTCAGATTAATGCGGTAAGTCCTTTTTTAACAATCGTTATATACGCTTTTAGGAATATGAGCATAAAGCGTATTTCTTAAAAAATGCTTAAGAAACCCTTAAATTTTTAACCCCCTCTAATCATCTTCCCAACGACCATAATTAGGAATATCGACATTATCCTCATTAAAAATGCCTTTATCCGCAGTCTGATGACAGACATTACAACGGCTAAATGATTTTACCTCAGGATTATCGACCACCATTTTTGCAGGGATTTCATCATGTTTCCGTTTAAAATAAGGCGTTTCCGTAATACGTAACGGGGCTGCACTGGCTGGCAAGGATTTTAAAAACCCACTGCCTAAGCGACTGGCTGTTTTATCGGCTGCTTGTTCAGTTAAATATGCACTGATTGCCGCCTGTTGTTCAGGCAATAACTCAGCATTTTCCCCGAAATGTTTATCTAAACTGCCCATGATGGCAGTCCATGAACGAGCAGGTAATAAAGCGGGTGGGTAGGCAAAATGACAACTACCACATTCCTTTACATAATCGTTATTTAATGCGGTTTGTGCATAGAGCGTACTACTGAGGCGTGCATCCTCCTTATCTTCATCCGCCCAAACAGGCATATTAAAAACAGTGCTCAGTGTGAAGCAGAAGAAAAAAATACGTATTTCTTTAAAAATTGACATATTAAGTACCTTATTAATAACAAATTGATATTAATTATCTGAATCAGGATTTTCAGAATTAACAGGATTTAAAACCCGCAAATAAAAACCCAATACGAAGGCATCTTTTTAATCCTGCTAACCCTGAAAATCCTGTGAATCCTGCTTCAGACAATCGCCCTGTTTAAACACGTGATAGACAGAAAGCAGGCGCGAAATAACCGTGAGAAAAAATTATTGTGTTTGGATATAACGCAATACATCGCCTTTCTCTTGTGGCGTGCATTCACGTCCAAATGTCCATTTGCAATTACGCAATAACCACTTTTGAATATCCTTCACATTGCTTAAACGAGCAGAATTAACCGACGGAGCTAACGGCTCAATGACTTTGCCAGTCTCTTGATGCTTACCTTGCGCCCGTAAATCTGCGGTGTGACAACTCGCACATTGCCGTGTTTTGCCCGATTGAGCGTCGACACTCGTTTGTTCCCAAACGGTTTTCCCCGCTTCAACGCTGAAATGACTCGCGCCCGCTTGCTGATATTCTTTTAATAACTGCTCGACTGCTTCTGTTGCCTGTGCGGAACAACTTGCAACCATACAAAGCGAAATAAGCCAATAACGCATGACATTCTCCTGATATAAATAAAATTGCTATAAAAATAAAGGGGATGATAACGAGTGTAAAAAAGGGAATTAAGGCAACGCGGGATAGGACATCGCGCTATCTTCAAAACTGCCTTGTTCTGCATCTAAGTGACAAGCAGCACAATTACCTTGATATTTCACAAGGGCGGATTGCCAATATGTTTGAGGGATAACAGCGTGTTTTTCGCGCCAGTACACCGTCTCAGTAATACGTTGCGGGGTGTCTGTCTGCGGGGTGGATGTATCGATATGCCAAGCAGCTTCGCTCAGATGTTGGTCTGCGGCATTGGCTTGGGCAAAAAGTTGTAATTGCTTGAGCGTATCAGCGTCTAAGGCTAAATCTTCTTGAAAATGTGCTTGTGTTTGACTGAGTAATAACTGCCATGAACGCGCGGGTAGTAACACGGGAGAATAAGCCAGATGACAAGCCCCACATTCCTCTTCCCATAACGCATGACGTGGCAATGTCTCATTTTTAATCGGAATATAAGGATTATCAGCAGTTTGCTGAAAATAGCCCCAAAAATACCATAAACTCGCGCCAACCAGCCCCGCCAACATAAACCCCGCGATATAAGGATGTGTCGGAATAACAGGGGTTTTTATGGCTATTGATGCCTGTTTTTTCCCTGAAAATAGGGAACGAATCAGATTTTCACCCTGTAGCCAGCTTTCGCCAATCACGCCCAACACATGAACACCAACAAGGATAAGCAACGCTTCTGCAAGCAGTTCATGCCCTGTATGGGCTAAATCGCCCGTTGCAAAACTAAACCAACCCGCGAATAAACCATGTTGTTCTTCTGCCCATTGGGTTAAAAAACCTGTCGCGCTTACGCCTAACGACAGGCAAAGCAGGAGAAAAACAGCCCAGCCACCAATGGGATTATGTCCTAAATAATGTTGACGTTCTGAGGTGAATAATGTGCTTAAATAGCGGAAAACATGGGGCAAGGAATAGGTAAACTCGCTGAAACGGGCGTAATAAGAGCCAATAAATCCCCAGCAGAGTCGAAACAGTAATAGGCTAAAAAAAACGTAGCCTGCAAATAGATGAATGTGTAAATAGCGGTCATCCTCATGTGTAAACCACGCGAGGGCAAAACTAAGCACTAATAACCAGTGAAATAAACGGGTTGGAATATCCCAAACTCGAACAGCTTGCATAGTCTGAACGTGCATTTTCTTTTACCACAAAACGAATGAACGTTATGCACTATAAAGCGTAAGACTTAATTGCAACTTAATGAGTGACTTACTACCAGCGGTTATAACTAGCAAGTTAAATAGGTGAACAACTTATTTATTTATATCGTTTTTATTTTCATCAACGACTGGAGAATAGTCAGGATGTTTTAAATCGATTTGAATGGTAAACGTCGTATCGCGTCCTAAGGTATCAGCATTCGGTTTATTGAGCAGATTAACTTCCCATTCAATAGCTTTGCGTTTATCAGTGAAGCTATTAATTAATTCATTGAGTTTTAATAAATTAATCGCTAGTTCGCGCTGATTGTTAATTCGAATTCTGCCATATAAACGCACGCCTTCAATTAATGGCTCTGCGACTGATGGCGTTGTTTTCATCTTTGATAAGGCGCGACTATCCTGCGTAGCTGTGGGGCTGATTTCATAATCAGTGAGGGCAGGCACAAAAAAATCATCATGACGTGTACTCACACGCCATTCTAATTTTGCTAATTTAAACTCAGGGTATCTACTCCAAATTTGGCTAATATGCGTTAACAGCGGACGTAAAGAGGGAACATGTTGACCATGAAGATAGTGTCCTATTTGTATCACATTTTGAATTTGTAAAATATCTAAAGGCAATTGTGCCTTGCTCGCGTGCAACTGCCGTATTTCTTGCTGAAATTTTACCAATTGCCCTGTGGTTTGCGATATTTCCGCCTGAATGTCTAATGATTGCTGTAAATAATACAAACTAATGCCTATCGCCCCCGCAAAAATCAGGGCTGTTGCTTGATAAATCCGCCGAGCAAGCGAGCGATAGAAAAAATCGCGGGTTTCCTGTTGTTGTGCGTAATGATTGCGTAATGGTTGGGAATGCAATTGATAAAGCACTAAATGATGTAAATACAGTGGTTCTGTTGTATTCACACTTAAGCCTGTGCGTTCTGCAAAATCATGAATATCCGTTACATATACGTCTAATTCGGAAAGGTCTTCGCGGTTAAGTAACTGCTCAACTAAATCGACTAAAGCTGTTGGGCAGAGTAATAAAACTAATAAAGGGGTGTCGAAGGGTAATAATTTAACACTTTGTAAATATTGATGTGTTCTTAACATCTGATTGACTAAAGTTTGCGCCTGTTCTTCAGGTGTCACAGCATGTAATGGAATTAACCGACTAAATTTAAATGTATTATTTGAGAAAAAACTTTGTCGCAATCCTGCTGCGATATTTGAGCTAATCCGCGAGGTATAACCAGAGATAAGAATATGATTTGCTCTCGGTAAATATTTAAGTAAGCATTGACTGAGTAGCGGTAGGGAATAAATGCCCGCTAAGGGGATTTTATGCGTATTGATTAAATCTAACCAAGGCTGTAATAAAGTTTCATTATTTAATGCAGTAAATAAAGCAAAATCATCACGACGACCAGTCGATTCACGTCCTTGTATCATCGTATAGGTATAAAGGGCTTTTTCAAAAAAACGTTCGCGTCGTCGTTGTAATAATAATTTTTTATCGCGTCCCATCACATGCGGGATAGTATCTGATTTATATTCTTCTTGTGTGCTATCAACAAAAAAATGAATCGGCGTTTTTGGGTCAGTAATCAGATAGTCAATAAAAGCATGTTCTATGCTTGCTTGAATCGTAGCATCACTGAGATTAAACCGCCCAAGCTCTGATAAGGATTGAGGCTTTAGTTGATAAGCAATCAATTCATAATCAGAAAGATAGAGAATACGTTTTATAGTCATCATTATCTAAATTTAAACTGGGTAATCATGTCATAAATAGGGCCTAACACGGATAACATAACCCAACCCAGCAAAGCCCCAAGAATAATCGTCATAATGGGTTCGATTAAGGTTTGAATTTTTTCGATAGACTCATTAATTTCACGATTATAAAAATAACTGATATTTTCCAATGCAGTATCCAACTCACCCGTACTTTCACCGACTTTAACCATTCGTAAAACTAACGGCGGAAATAGATGCACTCGCTCAAAACTCTCGCTAATACTAACTCCTTCGGCAATGTGGTCATATACTTGTTGAATTGCGGATTCAATCACAACATTCCCTGCTAAACCTTTGGTGATTTGTAACCCATCTAACACCGTAATGCCTGCGCTGTAGAGTAATGCAAAAAAGTTAGCAAAGCGTGCCAAAATGATTTTTTCTATAATTGGGCCAATCAACCAAACCGTTAATTTAAAACGGTCTAGCTTAAAACGTGCGGCACGATAACGATGAACTAAAAAACGGACAAGAATGATTAAAGCAATGGGTAAGCATAAAACCAGATACCAAAAGTTAATTAAAAAATCAGAAACTAGAATTAATAATCGAGTATGCCAAGGTAATTGATAACCCATCGCCATATTTTTTATAAATTCAATAAGTTGTGGCACAAGATAGGTCATCAGGAAGAAAAAAACCCCAATCACAATCGTTGCGACAAAGGTAGGATACATTAATAATTTTTTGGTTTTCGCAATCAGTTCATCATTCCATTTTAATGTTTGGGTTAAATGTTTAAATACATCCGATAATTTTCCGCTTTCTTCCCCTGCAATAATTAAGCTGATAAAAATAGTATCAAAAACATTGGGAAAGGCTCTCATTGCCCCTGATAACGTTTGCCCCCCTTGAATACTTTCTACTAATCCACTCAATACTTCCCGCATATAAGATTGTGGCAAACTATCTCGTAAATCGACGAGACCTTCTAATAATGGCACGCCTGCACGGTTTAAATGTTCCATATAAAAACAGAAGGTGATTAAATCTTGACGGTTGACTTTATGTCGGGAATAACGACTGTGCGATTGTTTTAAGCGATAGTGAATCAGGTCTAATCCCATCTGTGCTAAACGATGTTCTAAATCATTAATATTGTTAGCTTCAATTAATCCATTTGTAATCCGCCCTTGTTCATCCATTGCACGATAAATATATTTCTGTGTCATATTTTTTACCTATGGCAACACTGAGTTTGATAAAAATATCGTTATCACGTTGATATTGCCCGTATTTTATATTAACCTGAGTTCGGCGAGTTTCTTTTAAAAAGACAACAGCTTGTCTGAATCAGAATTCACAGGATTTTCAGAATTAGCAGGATTAAAAAGCGTCATTCACCTGACTTTTTGGTTTAAGGGTTTTAAATCCTGCTAATCCTGTTATTTGACATAAAACATCACCGCAGGGGTTTCTAATGGCTGCTCGCTTGTTTCTGTCCATAATCTTGCTTGGGCAATGTGTGTACCGCGTTGAACTTGCCAGAGAAAGCGGGGATTTGTGGCGGGGGTTGTGCCAATAATTTGACCATTCACTAGCCAATCGATTTGTGTGCCTGCATTTGGTAGTGGGTTTGCCAGTGCGAAAGCAAAGGCTTCTTTATCATCAGGAATTCTTGGGTCTAATGCCAGTTGCAACCCGTCATTGGGTTGTTGTAAACGAATACTTTCTACCATCGCCATATTGAGCAATTGCGGTAGTGCTTGATTTGGTTCTGTCCCTGCAACAAACCATTCTGTACGGCTGGGGCAATTGCCACTTGCTTGTAAACCTGATTCGCGGCAGATGTCCATTTTTACTAAGCGAGGACTGAGGGGGAGCGGTTGGGTTTCGGTGTAACGGTTTAATTCAGCAAAAACGGCTCGCAAGGCAAGGGCTGGGCCTGTAGAGCCTGAAACTTCGCTCATGGGTTCTTCTGTGAGGTTGCCAAACCATACCCCGACAGTGTAACGGTAATTAAAGCCGACTGCCCACGCATCGCGGTAATCTGTTGATGTTCCTGTTTTTACCGCTGTTTGTACAGGAAAACGGAGAAGCGCGCCCCGTCCAAATTCTAAACGGCGAGCATCTGAGTCTGAAAGAATATTGCCAATAATTTGGCTCACTTCGGGGGTAAAAATCGCCCTTTGTATCCCTGTATCTTGGTTACGAAGTACATGTAAGGGGCGAAAAACGCCATTATTAGCTAAGGTGGTATAGGCTTGCACGAGTTCGTAGAGCGTAACTGCGCCGTTGCCAAGTGCTAACCCATCACCATAAAAGTCGGCGGTTGCTGTTAGGCTTTGCATACCCAGTTCTTGCAGTTGTCTCAGAAATTGGGTTGCGCCAACAAACTGAATGGTTCGGATGGCAGGAATATTTAGGGAGTTTCCAAGCGCGTCGCGGAGGCGGAGTTGTCCGTAGTGGCTACGGCTGTAGTTGCGATAATTATGCAAGCCTGTCCCGACAGATTCGGCAAGCGGGGAGTCGTCGATTAAGGTGGCGGCTGTCCAGCCTTTGGCAAGTGCCATAGCGTAGAGAAGGGGTTTCAACGTTGAACCAGGTTGACGTGGAGTCGTGACAGTATCAATAAAGCTAACAGGAATATTGGGAGAGGATATGCCACTATTGACCCATGCAACAACGCTCGCATCCTGATTATCAATGATTAAAACTGCGCCATTGCTGACTTTTTGTTTTTGTAGGTCGCTTAAGCGTTGGTCTAAAATCGCTTGGACGGCTGTTTGCACTTTCGCATCGATAGTGGTGTAGAGATGTCCACGTGTTTGTAATTTGTCGACGGCTTGGCTGGTGTAAACATATTGGACGAAATGCGCAGCTTGAACGGGTAGCGGTGGTTCGCGTAGTTCTAAGGGAGTATTTAAGGCAGTTTGATATTCTGTTTCATTGATAACACCTTGTTCTAATAGTCGTTGTGCTAATACTTTAAGCGGGCGTTCAATTTCTGTTGTTCCACGCCGTAAATCTAGGCGACTGGGAGAGCGAACAAGAACGGATAACGCCATCATTTCTTTTAAGTTAAGAGTATCTAAATCACGGTCAAAATAGTGGCGAGCCGCTTGGACAACGCCACGACGTTGGCTCGCATAGGGAATTTGATTTAAATAGAATTCTAAAATATCGGCTTTGCTGTATTGTTCTTCTAAATGAGCGGCTTCAAAGCTTTCTACCCAGCGAGACCAGAAGGTGCGGGGGCGGGGGTGTAACATGCGTACAACTTGCTCAGTCATGGTACTTGCCCCACGAACAATGCGGAATGATTTTATATTTTGTGCAATAGCGTGCCAGCGGGCTGACCAATCTACGCCATGATGTTCGTAAAAGCGTTTATCTTCTGAAAGGATAAAAATTTGTTGTAAGGTTTTTGGGATTTTATGTAAAGGGACTATATTGTGTAAATTCCAATCATTTTGATAAGTGATAATTAATGGAATGCCGTTTTTATCCAGTAATTGCACTTTACGTACATCGGTATTCGCTAAAGAGAGCGTAGGGGGAAAGGGTTGTATCTCTTGTCTGGTCTGCCATGTTATCCCTATCGCTAGCAGTATCAAGAGAATGAACAGAATTCGAACAGTACGTTTTGCAAAAAAAGCAGAGAGGTATTGACGGAGCATCATAGCTAACAGTTCAGTATCAACAGCAGGAGAATGTGCAGTATAGGCATCTCACCAAAAGGATGGCATATAGACAGTTGCCTAGTAGATAGGATAATCACAGATAAGCAGAAAAACAGAAGGGGAAAACGTCATTACACAATACGTTTAGGGTAATGACGTTGAGACAATCCACTTATGAAGCAGATTTCCAGTTTGTAATATCCTCGTTAGGGCAACCTTGACCGCCTTCTACCCCATCCCCGCCAAGCGAATATAAGTCGTAATCCCCGCCTTTCGTACCAGGCGTTTTATACTGATACTGATGTTCCCATGGGTCGGTAGGGACTGCTTGTTGTTTTAAATAAGGCCCACTCCAACGGTTGCTACTCACGGTATTTGTTAGTAAACCATCTAAACCACGCGGATATTTACCTGTATCTAAACGATGTTGGTCTAACGCAACTTCAATATTTTTTAACTGCGCTTTAGCTTGATTACATTTTGCTTGTTCAAAACCGCCGAAAATTTTTGGTCCGACCAATCCAGCCAGTAACCCAATGATTGCCATCACAATCAGGATTTCAATCAAGGTAAAACCTTGTTGTTTTATCATTTGTTTTTCCACAATCACACTCCAAAATTAAGATTTACTAAAACAACGATACTGCTAATGGCTCTTATTGTAGTGGAATAAGCGTATCACGCCAAAAACATTATTTTTTCAATATAAAACTAATTAGTTGATACAGTTAAAAAAACAGCCACTTAGTTTATCGATTGACTTTATTAAATTAATTTAACTATCAAGCAGATAATTCGTCATCAAAATAGGTTTCTTTTTCTGTTTAAATACCGCATTGAATTTTGACTAATTGAATATTATAAAATGCTAATATTAAGGTCTGGTTTTACCCTCATGTAAATCACCACAATTTAGGAGTTATGACAATGCAAGCAAATATTGGGTCGGTTGATAAAATCATTAGAATTATTGCAGGGATTGCGATATTAGTCGCAGGCTTCTTTTTTCAAAGCTGGTTCGGTTTAATCGGTATTATTCCTATTGCAACGGCATTTATTGGCATTTGCCCTGCTTACATCCCGCTGGGGCTTTCTACTTGCAAAGTGAATCCTGATGCATCTTCTCAGAAAACTGAGTAATTTTGCGATTTTAAATTTTTCTCTGTATTCCTCCTTTTCAGTCTAACCTCTCTCAATAAGGTGTATAATTATTTGTTTATACACCTTATTACCGTATCACTTTCTATACCGTTTGTTTTTTTCTACAAGTGCCCTATCTCGCAGATGGTTTGATGATTTATTTTATGTAGCGTTATATACAAAAATATATAACGAGTCGTACAATGTGCGATAGAATACAGACATTTTTCATTAAATTTAAAATGAAATCAATTAAATAACAAAAAGGCACAGCTTTTGCTTAGTTATTACTTTGGGTAACCTGAGTTCGGCGAGTTTTATAAAATAAAACAGAGACCTGCTAGGTTTTTAAAACCTAGCAGGTCTGTCGGAACGTGCGAAAAGAGTTGAAGGACTGGCAGAGATTATTCTCTTGTTTTTCATCGTGATTCACCAGACAAGATTAAAACATTGTCTGAATCAGGATTTTCAGGATTAACAGAATTAAAAAGCATGATTCACCTTAATTTTTTGGTTTAAGGATTTTAAATTCTGCTAATCCTGAAAATCCTGTGAATTCTGATTCAGACAAACGCTTGTCTTTTTAAAAGAATCTCGCCGAACTCAGGTTAATCATCCCGTCGCTAATTGTCCTAATAATTTATCTAACAATGTCCAACGGCTGAGAAAATCAGGGCTAGACCACAGTAGGCGGAGTTTGTCTTGTCCATCAATTCGATATTGTTTGGCATTTTTCTGTACCAGTTTAATCACTTGCATGGGGTCTATCGGTGGATTTTCAATAAATTGTAAATAGCCACCTTCTGTACCAACATCAATTTTACGAATGCCTAACGGCGTGGCTTTCAGTTTTAATTCCGTGATTTGTATCAAAGCCTTTGCGGGGTCGGGCAGTAAGCCGAAGCGGTCTATCATTTCAACTTGAATTTCGTCTAAGGCTTCCACACTGGGCGCGTTGGCAATGCGTTTGTACATAATTAAGCGGGTGTGAATATCGGGCAGGTAGTCGCTCGGAATCAGGGCGGGTGCGTGTAAATTGATTTCCATCCCTGTATGTAAGGGGCGTTCTAATTCAGGTTGTTTGCCTGCTTTCAAGGCTTCAACGGCACGTTCTAATAATTCGGTATAAAGGCTGTAGCCGATTTCTTGAATGTGTCCGCTTTGTTCGTCGCCTAACAGTTCGCCTGCGCCCCGAATTTCTAAGTCATGTGTGGCGAGGGTAAAGCCCATGCCTAATTCTTCTAACGCGCTGATTGCATCTAAGCGTTTAACCGCGTCGGGTGTCATGGCTTTTTTAGGCGGTGCAATCAGATACGCATAAGCGCGATGATGCGAGCGTCCTACCCGTCCACGCAGTTGATAGAGTTGCGCCAGTCCTAACTTATCTGCACGGTTAATAATAATCGTGTTCGCCGTGGGTACGTCGATACCTGTTTCAATAATCGTTGTACAAACAAGGACATTAAAACGACGGTGATAAAAATCTTGCATGACCCGTTCTAGTTCACGCTCGCGCATTTTGCCATGGGCAACTTGAATATGGGCTTCGGGGACAAGTTCGGCAATATCACTCGCCATTTTTTCAATCGTATCAATATCATTATGTAAAAAATACACTTGTCCCCCGCGTCGGAGTTCGCGCTGTATGGCTTCAATCAGCGTTGGAGCGTGCCATTCTTTCACAAAGGTTTTAATCGTTAAGCGACGAGATGGCGGGGTAGCGATAATGGAAAGGTCGCGTAAATTGGACAATGCCATGTTTAACGAGCGCGGAATCGGGGTAGCTGTCAAGGTGAGAACATCAACCTCAGCGCGTAAGGCTTTGAATTTTTCTTTTTGTCGCACGCCGAAACGGTGTTCTTCATCGATAATCACTAAGCCTAAGCGTTTGAATTGAATATTATCCTGTAGCAACTTATGCGTACCAATGACGATGTCGACTTGCCCTTCTGCGACCGCTTGCAAGGTTTCGTCTTGTTGTTTTTTGCTCCGAAAGCGGGAAAGTTGTTCGACACGTACTGCCCAATCGGCAAAACGGTCTTGAAAATTTTGATAATGTTGTTGGGCAAGTAAAGTGGTGGGGACTAACACCGCGACTTGTTGCCCATCTTGCACGGCAATAAAAGCCGCTCGCATGGCGACTTCCGTTTTACCAAATCCCACATCGCCACACACCAGCCTATCCATGGCTTTGGGTGCGTACATATCGGCTAAAACCGCGTCGATAGCTTCTTGTTGGTCTGGCGTTTCTTCAAAAGGGAAACCATCAGCAAAGGCTTGATAAGCAGCTAAATCTTCCTTACAAGCATGTCCTGTGCGAGTAGCGCGTTGGGCGTAAATATCCAGTAATTCGGCGGCGACATCACGGACTTGTTGCGCCGCTTTACGGCGGGCTTTTTCCCATTGCCCAGAGCCTAAACGGTGCAGGGGCGCGTGTTCAGGGTCTGTGCCTGTAAAACGGCTGATTAAATGCAATTGTGCAACAGGCACATACAGCTTTTCTTGTTTGTCATATTCTAAATGCAGAAATTCGGCAGGCATTCCGCCGATGTCTAAGGTTTCTAAGCCTTGATAACGTCCTACGCCATATTGCTCATGCACGACGGGCGCACCTAGCGTTAACTCGGTTAAATTGCGAACAATCGCATCCGTATCACGTTGTGCGCTGGATTTTTTCCGTAACCGACGCTGTGCAACCCGTTCGCCGAATAATTGCGTTTCGCTAATCACTGCAATGGCGGGTGCTTCTTCAGTTAAAACTAGCCCTTGCGTTAAAGGCGCGATGGTTAAATTCAGCGGGTGCGAACTGTTTAAAAAGGCTTGCCAATTATCGACAAAATGAGGTTTTACCGCATAACGGCGACAGAGTTCTAACATCGATTCGCGTCGCCCTGTGGTTTCAGCCGTCATTAAAACTTTACCCGTAAAACTTTGTAGAAAGCTTTTTAACGCGCTTAACGGGTCAAGTGCACGGGCATCAATCGGTAAACTGGGCGGGGCTTGCGTCGCAAACTGCACGCCTTTGCTTTGCTCATTCGCATTAATATGAATATGCGGATAGGCTTTAATTTGCGCAAAGGCTTCATTCAGTTGCAAAAATAAATGGGTAGGGGCGAGTTGTGGGCGTTCAACATCGTGACGCAATTGTTCATAACGTCCTTGTGCATCAGCCCAAAATTGCTGAATGGTGTCGAGAATCCCGTCCAAAGTCACAATAATGCTTTGTGCGGGTAAATAATCAAATAACGTATGAACGGATTCAAAAAACAACGGTAAATAATATTCAATCCCTGCGGGAGCTATATGACTACTGATGTCTTTATACACAGGGCAACGGGTCGGGTCGCCACCGAATTGGGTACGCCACTGAGTACGAAAACGGGTAATTGCTTCATCATCAAGCGGAAATTCTCGCGCAGGTAATAACCGGACTTCGCTTAATTGGTGTTGTGTCCGTTGGGTTTCAGGGTCAAACGTGCGAATGGTTTCGATATCATCGCCAAAAAATTCAACGCGATAAGGCTCATCACTACCCATGGGGAAGAAATCGCACAAACCACCGCGTACCGTAAACTCCCCATGCTCTACCACTTGCGAGACATAATGATAGCCACTTTGTTCTAACTGAATGCGGAGTTTTTCCTGATTAAGCTGTTGCCCTTGTTTTAATAAAAAACTGTTAGCGCGGACATACGTTTTAGGCGGTAAACGGTGTAACAAGGTGGTAATGGGTAAAACCAGTACGCCTTGCTCAATATCAGGTAATTGATAAAGGGTTAATAAACGTTCTGAAACAATATCTTGATGGGGCGAAAATAAGTCATACGGCAAAGTTTCCCAATCGGGAAAGCTCAACAAACGCAAATGTTCGGGCGCGTAAAATTGAATTTCTTCAACCAGCCGTTGCATCGTGAGCGTGTCAGGTGTGATGACAATAAACGGGCGTGGCTGAGTCGTTGCAATTTGGCTAATCGCTAAACCAAGACTACTACCATGTAAACCACTCCAATCTTGGCGTTGATTTGTTTTAACAGTAAGCGTGGGATGCAAAGGGGATAAACGAGACATGATAGCTGGTTATAAACGCGATGAATGAAGCGTTTATTATAACGGGAAATGTCTGCTTGATTTAGTAGGGTGGAATAGGCGCAAGCCGTATTCCACCGTTTCCACTGTAAAAACAGGTAAGTATGGCACGGGTCTTAATCGCCGTTTATTTCCACCATTCACCGACATCTATCACCGCTTGGGCAATCTCTACCGCTTGTTGAGGGTTACCTGTGAATTGTACGGCGGCTTGAGCAAGGTCGGGGATGCACGCTAAAAGGTCAGCCCGTTTTTTAGGGGCGCGGTTTATCCAATCTAGCCAAAGTGAATAAGTCAATAAAACGGGCTTTTGGCACATGAGTTTAGCACTCAGTGTAATTCTGTTTTTATCAGATAAGCCTAAAACTAATTCTAGGCAATCTTGTTGTAAATTAGGCAAGTTTTTAAGATGGGGGATGATTTGGGTTAAGACTTGGCTACGATATTCTTCATTTTGAATTGTCCCAGCCTCTTGCAGGACTCGAGATAAGGCTTGTTGTTTTGCTTCCCCATGTAATTGTGTGGCGACAACCTTGTAGATTTTATGATCAAACCATTCATATTGTTGAATCACTTCCACTGCTTGCCGTGCCGTGGATAAAATTTTTTGTTTTTCATCGTCCTGCAATTGCATGGCGATGACACTTAATTCTTCATCTTGAATCATCCAAGCATCTTGTAGGGCTTGGGAAGCGAAAGCCCTTAAGATTTTGCTACAAGATTCTTCATCTTGAATCATCCAAGCCTCTTGTAGAGCTTGAGATAAGATTTTTGTTCCTCCCTCCAATTGCATAGCAACAGCCACACTTAAAGTATGATGGTAAGAAGAAAATCCACTTATATTTTTAATCATCGCTCGTAGAGCTAGGAATAAGGGTTGTTGTTTTTCTTTTTTCCCTTGCAACTGCTTTACGATAGCACTTAAGGCATGGTAACCAGACGGGTTAAACTTAATGGTGGATAGGACTAGGGCTAGGGCTAGGGATAAGACTTTTTGTTTTTCTTCCCCCTGCAACTGTTCTGCGACAGCACTTAAGGCTAGGCTACGAGAGTATTTATCTTGAATCGCCTTAGCTGCTAGGCTACAAGAGCGTCTAAATTGAGAGAATTGAGAGATTTGTTGTTTTTCTTCCCCCTGCAACTGCGCTGCGACAGGACAGGCGTCGCTACGATATTCTTCATCTTGAATCGCCTGAGCCGCTTGCAGGGCTTCGGATAAGAGTTGTGTTTCCCCTTGTAATTGCTTGGTGATGGTGCTTAGAACTTCACTACGAGACTTTTCATCTTCAATTGATCGTGCTATTTGTAGCGATTGAGATAAAACCTGTTGTTTTTCTTTTCCTTGCAATTGTGTTGCAATTGAATTTAAAGTTTCACTACGAGACTTTTCATCTTTAATTCTTCGTGCCATTTGTAAGGCATCTTGTGGATGTATAGTTGCTTTATCTTGCCTTTCTTTTCCTCGTAACTGTGTCTCGATATGATGTAAAACACTACTATCATCCTCCTCATCTTGAATTTTTTTTGCTAATTGTATGACTTGGAGTAAAGTTTGTTCTTTTTCTTCCCCTTCTAGTTGCATAGCTAAAGTTATGAAGGCATAACAACGAACTTCTACCCTTTTAATTCTTAGCGCAATATCTTGTGCCTCAGACAAAGCACGTTGTTTGTTTTCTCCTTGCCGTAAAAATGCTGTCTTACTTAAAACGTAACTATGAGCATAATATCTATCATCTTCATCCTCTATTTTCGTTGCTATATTTAAAGCCTGTTGGCAAAATTGTTCTTTCTCTGCTTTGTCCAAAGTCGATTCAGCTAAACTTATTAAACAGTTTATTTGTTCCATTGGCTCAGTGTATTGCAAGGCAATTTGTCCCGCCCTTCTAAAAGACCACTCTCCTTTTTTAGCTAATTCAATCACTAATTCAACAGGAAGATTATTATTGAGTGTGTGGATTGTGGCGGAGAGTAAAATACAGCGGATTTCTGTGGCTAAATAAGCCTTGTTTAATTGCGTCGCGTTATAACGCTGAAAGGTAGATAGTATGATTTTTAAATTGTTTAAATAGCCATGCCATGAGCCTTCGTAACTTTCCCATGCAGTCGCCCAATTTTTTTGTAACAAGGGGAAATAATAATTTTCTAAATGGTCGCGTTGGTCAATGAGTGGCGGTGTGGTTTCAAGGTGGGCGAGATAATGCTGTAAAAGATACTGCGGACATTCATCAGGTTTTAACTCGCCTTGATTTAACGCATTAACAATTTTTTGTCCCCACTGAAGAAAAGCCTGTTGCGTTTTGCGGAATGATGATGGGTTATTTTTTGATTTTGCGAGAAAATAATCTGCTAAACGTGGATGCAAAAGTGTATAGCCTTGTTCTGCATTGCCAATCACAAGACGATGCGCAGACTCTAAAATAGCGCGTAGAGTTTGATAGTCCCATAAGTTTTGTGACTTAATGTTTTCTTGAATTTCCCACAACTCCGCCAGTTTTAACGGTGCGTAGGCAACAGCGAATAAAGTTAAAATCTGCTGAAAATCATCAGGATGAATGGTTAAATTTTGCTTTTTCCATAGGGTTTGCTGTTCTTTTTGCCATTGTTCATAAAAACCCGCAAAACTTGGCGTTAATTTTTTTAATTGCTCAATGGAATAATGCGGAATCTCTTCACGATTTGCCCAAATTTGCCCCAGCCATAAGGTTAATAACAGCGGGTCGCCTTCATCGGTTAAACGAAACAGCGCGTCGACAAACTGTTGACGCTCGGCAAGTTGGTCTAGCGGTCGCCCAAGTTGAATAATTGCTGTCGCCAGCGCGTTTTTTTCTAACGTTGACAAAGACAATAACAAGTGTTCGTCAACAGATTGATTTAAATCTTTTAACCATGACAAGCCATTTTTTTCATTGGGTTTATAACGTGCAGAAATTAAAAGATGTAAATTAGCAGGAAAATAAGCAGGAATCGGGCAATTTTCCGCAGTAAACCAATGATTAACTGCTTCATCAATCCCATCAATCACTATTAAATATTGCTGGCTATTATTTTCAATAAGTTCAAACCCTTTAAAAATAAGCTCGCGATAATCTCCCACCTCTAGTTTTTGCGGTAAGGCTTCTTTTAATTCGCTAAAAACATCACACAACGCCGAAAAAAAGAGCTGTAACCCTGTTAATTCATCATTCGTCGCAAACCGAATGCTAATCGGCACAAAGATAACAGTGTATTCACCCGTATTTATTTGCTGGGCTAACCAGTGCAACATTAACGCGGATTTCCCACGCCCTGCTTCTCCCGTCAGCAATAAAAACGGGTGGGTGTTATCGGCTAACCAGTCATTAAGAGACTGTAAAGCCAGTTCGCGCCCAACAAAGGGCTTAGGGTCGTTAGCTTGAGAAACATAGTTTTTGATAAACCGCAGGACATTCGCTTGCAAACTTAACTGCTGGCGGTAACGAGATTTTGCCCATGTTTCTAAATTACTGAGGGGAGTTTTAGGGTTATAAGAAAATGATTTATTTTCAAAAATTGAAGGGTTATCGTTTGAACGGTCTTTTAATATTGGTTTTGATTCTGCTACGCCATTATTGATAGTAATATGAACATCTCTCCCCGCCTGCGGAATCGTCACATTACCTTTTACATCGTTGATAGAATTATCACCAAAGCTCACCTCATTGCTTACAGGCATATTTGTTGTGGTAACTTTATCAATCATAATTAAATACTCTTTAATATCAATAAATTTTTAAAAAGAAAATATACAGCTATCTTTTTAAGTCTGGCACTTCCCATTTCCAATCCAATCTTTTCCGATGTTTGCATAATGTCATCTGTTAGTTGTTACAATGCAGACTCATATAAGTCACATTGATATTTTGATTTATTAGATGATTGTAACGATTTCTAAGGTTTATCGGTATGGAAATTTGATGAACTTAAGCGTTTTTTAGAACAATTTTGTAAAACTTATCCGTTCTACAAAGTTGCCTATAATTCAGTGACACTCAATTTTTTTATTCACATTTCTTTATTTTCATGATGCCAATTAATAACGCCCCTTTTCCTGCTTTGCGGATGCGTCGGATGCGTCGTGATGAATTCTCGCGCCGTTTAATGCGGGAACATCAGTTGACGACTGACGATTTAATTTACCCTTTATTTATCATGGAAGGTCAGCAACAACGGGTTGCTATTCCTTCTATGCCGAATCAGTACCGTTTAAGTATCGATGAGTTGTTAAAAGAGGCTGAACAGTTAGTTCAGTTAAAGATTCCTGCTATCGCTTTGTTTCCTGTGATTACGCCTGAGAAAAAATCGTTAAATGCGGCTGAGGCTTATAATGCGGATGGGTTGGTACAGCGGGCAGTGAGACGTTTAAAACAAGCGTTTCCACAGTTGGGTATTATCACGGATGTGGCGTTAGACCCTTATACAACGCATGGTCAGGATGGTTTGATTGATGATAGTGGGTATGTGTTGAATGATGAGACAACTAGCGTTTTGATTCAGCAAGCGTTATCTCATGCGGAGGCAGGGGCGGATGTGGTCGCGCCGTCGGATATGATGGATGGTCGCATTGGTGAAATTCGTTATGCGTTAGAGGCGGCGGAGTTTAAACATACGCGCATCATGGCGTATTCAGCGAAGTATGCGTCGAGTTTTTATGGACCTTTCCGCGATGCGGTGGGGTCTGCGGGGGCGTTGGGTAAGGGTAATAAGCATACTTATCAAATGGATGTGGCTAATAGTGATGAGGCGTTGCGCGAGGTTGCCCTCGATTTGCAGGAGGGCGCGGATATGGTGATGGTTAAACCAGGGATGCCGTATTTAGATATTGTATATCGGGTAAAAACGGAGTTGCGCGTACCGACATTTGTTTATCAGGTCAGTGGCGAATATGCGATGTTGAAAGCGGCGGCGCAAAATGGTTGGTTGGATGAGCAGGCGGTGATGTTGGAGTCTTTAATTGCGTGTAAGCGGGCAGGCGCAGATGGGATTTTGACGTATTTTGCGAAACAAGCCGCGCTTTATTTGCAACAAAAATAGGTTGTTTTCCTCTCTTTAGGTGTTACATGAGCATTTAAAGAGGGGTATGATAGTGTTTTTATAATAAATAGTGTGAATTTATTATGTTAGCGATTCAAGAGTTGATGTTAAAAGAACATGCGTTGTTTCGTCAGTTAAGTAAGAAGTTGGTTGAGCGTATTTTGTCGATTAGTAGTATTCGTCATTTAAAAGCGGGTGAGGTGTTGTTTTTAAAGGATGAGGCGGGCGACGCGCTTTATGGGGTGTTAGCGGGACGAATTCGGATTAGTAATCGGTCTATTGAGGGGCAGGAGTTAATTTTAAAAATAATGGAAAAAAGCGATGTGTTTGGGGAAATCGCTTTGTTAGATGGAAGCCCGCGCACGGCGGATGCAGTGGCTTTAGAGGATAGTCAGTTATTGATGATTCGGCATCGGGATTTTACGTTGTTGTTACAGCAAGAACCAATTTTAGCGTTGCAGATGATTCGTTTGTTGTGTGCGCGAATTAGGCAGAGTAATGAGTATATTGAGGATTTGACCTTTTTGGATACGTCGCGCCGTTTGGCAAAGCATTTGTTGTTGGTGTCGCGTGAAGGGGAAAAGATTGAGGGGGGGATTCGTTTGCCGTCGATTTCTCAGGAGGAGTTAGCGCAACGTTTAGGCACAACGCGGATGGATTTAACCAAGCAGTTGCGTTATTGGCAGGATAATGGGTGGTTGTCTGTAGAAAAAGGGCAAATTACGTTATATGACCTGCGTTCTTTGCAGACGTTTATTAATAGTCGTGCTGATAGAGAGGTTTAATATTCGGTATTTTGGTTAAAAAAATTTCTGCTGAAATGTTGTTTGAATTTCTATCATAACAGCAGAATTGTAAGGGTTTTACACGTTGTTAAAAACGCTGAATACTGCCATCTGCAAATACAATCCGCCGTACAACCAGTTGCACGACGATGTCTTGTGATTGAATCTTGCGCATTTGATGTTCTTCACCAATTAAGCGGTTATTTTCACGAGAGCCTTGGTCGATACGGGTTGCTCCTGCGGGGATATTTAAATTTCTGGAGAGGTTGATACTGTATAAGTAGCCTCCTAAGGTATCGCGAAAGTTTAAACGGGCATCAAATTCTAAAATGTCTTTGCCTGCGTGATTGGTGAGTTCTACATCAATGGCGTAGTAATTGTTAAATTTAATTTTTTCAGGACGATACGACCATCCTTTTAATATTAAAACGGTTGCTTCTTTTTCTGTCGCGGGTTGGGGTTTTTCTGCGGATTTTTCCAATGGCTGATTTTTGAGGGTTTCAACGTCAACGCGAAGTTGTTGCAGTTCTTCCATTATTTGACTGTTGACGATTTGATTGAGTTGTTCTAAATGCGTTGTGAGTTCTGTTAAGCGTTGTTCTAGTTGGATAATCTGTTGTTCTACAGGGTTTCCATTTGTTGTGGTTTCTGTATCTGCCCACGCTTGTGACAGGCTGGCGAACAGGGTGATTAAGAGCAGTGTTAATAAACGCATAATTTTTTCCCGCGTTAGCATAAAGGAAAAATCCATTAGTTATGGTGTGGTGGATTCGCGGACTAAATCGATTAATGCTGTGCACGTCTTTTCAATGCCCACAAAAACCTGAGCAATGGAGGCTTCCATCATATAGCAGGGTGATGTAATGATTTTATTGGTTTTATCAATCACAATGCCATCGACTGTCGTCATGATTGTTTGTGCGCCAATACTGTTTAAACCTGCATTGATTGCGGTGATGTCGTAAGGCGAGGGGGCGGTTGTTGTGCCAACGGTGAGTTGCGGGTGAATATCGCTACCTTGTAGGGCTTTTGCTAAGACGGTAGGGGCAATACAGAGTGCCGCAATGGGTTTTTTGGCGTGTACCATTGTTAAAATGAGGTGTTTGACATCGGGTAAAATGTCACTGTCTGCGCCTGCAAATGCCCATGTGCTTAAATTTTTTGCCGCGCCAAATCCTCCCGCCAGTAGTAATGCGTCTAAATCGTCGCTGTTCACGGTGTTTAGGGCTTGAATTTTGCCACGTGCAATACGGGCGGATTCAATTAATACATTACGTTTTTCTGGGATTTCTGCCCCTGTCAGGTGGTTGATAACATGGTGTTGTTCTATATCAGGGGCAATGCATTGTACTTCTACGCCTAAATGGTCTAATGCGAGTAGGCTTAATGTTGCTTCATGAATTTCAGAGCCATCATAAACCCCACATCCTGATAGTAATACACCAACTTTCATGAGTTCCTCCTTTAAATGACATGATGACAGCGTTAATTAAGTATATCTGTATATATTGTTACGTTTTAAAATGCACCCGAATTTTAACAGCTATGCTTTACAGTGTCATAATGCAAGCATTTAGTGTGACTATTCAAGTTAATTATCCCGTTTATTGCGGTTGTTGTTGGGCTATTTGTTTGCTGGATGAATTATTATATTTATAACTAATTGTTAATTATAATCTGTTCGCTTGAATGCCTAAAGGAGGCAATATGTGGTGTGTGAAAAAAGAGAGGGGAGTATTGGCTTGTCTTTTCTGCGTTTGTCTTGCTTGGAATCTGGCAGTCACCGCAACGGAAATACCCGCAACAACGGCTAGTTCCTCCGCTAGTCCCTCAGTAACATCAGCAGCGTTGTTAGAAACCCCTGTATGGGATGCAGCGCGTGTTAGTTTGTTTCATCAGCAAGCGATTGAAACCAATCAGACGTTAATTCAGTTAGAAACCCCTTATCGTGCGGAAGATGCGGCGATAGTGCCCATTACGATTAAGGCAGGTATCCCGCAAAATCCGTCGCAATATATTCAACGTATTTATTTATTTATCGATAATAATCCCGTACCGTTGGCAGCAACCTTTAGTTTAACGCCTGATAGTGGGTTAGCGGATATTGCAACACGGGTGCGGATTAATGCTTATACGCCTATTCGTGCAATTGCGCAGCTAAACGATGGGCAGTTGTTAATGAGTGCACGTTATATTAAAGCCAGTGGGGGTTGTTCTGCGCCTGTAGGGAAGGATTCGGCGGCGGCTGAGGCGCGTTTAGGTAAAATGCGTTTAAAAATTGCAACGGATGGGGATAGTAAACAGCCTTTGTTAGCGCAGTTAATGATTAGTCATCCAAATAATTCTGGGTTGCAATTAGACCAAATCAGCCGTTTATATGTGCCTGCACGGTTTATTAAACAAGTTCAAGTGCATTTTAATGATAAATTGATTATGTCAGCAGAAACCGATATTTCTATCAGTGAAGACCCTAGTTTTCGTTTTTATGTGCAGACACAGGGAGCGGATGGTACATTAACAGCTGATGTGATTGATTCTACTGGGGCAAAGTTTACAACAAGCCAAGTGCTTAAGTTATCAAGCCCTTAAGTAAAAAAATGCCAGAGGGGCTTTTGAGTGAAAAAATGGTTACGTCCTTCTTCTATTGCGATAGCCAGTATTTTATTGGTAATGGCGATTGTTATTTGGTTTTTTCAAAACTATGAGTATGTTACAACCATTGTTTATACAGGATATAGTGGCGAAGCTAAACATAATAATTTATTAGCAGTACAACGATTTCTACGTAATCAACAGGTAACTGTCGAAGTCGTGAATTCAAGTCATGTTCTGAAAACACAGTTGCAAAAAAATGATGTTGTGTTAGTCCATCCTCGCGTATTTGATGTGCCAAAAGCGGATATTGATTTTTTATTACAATGGGTTAAATCAGGCGGATATTTAATTCTTCCTGTAGGAAATACCGATATGGCAGAGTCATATAAATCGTTATTAGAGGCGGTTCAAACAGAATTTTTAGAAAACGCTGTGAAGAAAAAACAAAAAATATTTGAATCTGTTGCGCTGACTTTTAAAGACACGCAATATTCTGTTCTTGTAGATACTCGTTATCATTTGAAAACCATAAAAACACCGCGCTTACGGTTGGAATCTCCTCATGGGGATCACACCTTGTTGCATCAGTATGGTAACGGTTATATTGCCGTGATAACGAACTTAACCTTAATAGGCAATAGTCAGATTGGGCAAGGTGATCATGCGGCATTCTTCTGGCGATTGCTCAACTTTCCACGTGCTACAACCAAGCTGTATTTTTTTGAAATTTTAGGCTCTCCCCCTGCTTTATGGGAGGCATTGCTTAAATATGCATGGATGATACTGGTTAGTAGCGGGGTTTGTTTATTCTTATGGCTATGGATAGCGAGCCGCCGTTTTGGGCGTTGCTTTCCTGAACCCAGTCTCGCACGTCGACGCTTATTAGAGCATATAGAAGCCAGTGCCTATTATTTATGGCGACATCAGCAAAGCGATATTTTGTTACAACAAACTCGTCAAGCAGTGTTGCAACGCATAGAGCAAATTCATCCTGATTGGTTACATAGAGATACGGCACAACTTTATGCAAAATTAGCTAAAATAGCCGTTGTTTCGCCTGCGGATATTACCCTTGCTTTACAAACCGATGCATTAGACAGTACGGCTGATTTTACACTTGCCATTCAAACCCTCAGCAAAATAAGGAAAGCTTTATGAGTGAACCCGCTACGCTTGAAAATACGCCTACCTCGTCAGTGGTTGGAATCAAACGAGCAATTGAAGTTGTTGGTAAAATTCGAACTGAAATTAGTCACGCGGTTGTAGGACAGCAAGATGTGGTTGCTCAAGTGATGGTGGCTTTATTAGCAGGGGGACATGTTTTATTAGAAGGCGTTCCTGGCTTGGGGAAAACACTTTTAGTGCAAGCCTTAGCGAAAACCTTTGCAGGTAAATTTGCCCGCATTCAGTTTACCCCTGATTTAATGCCGAGCGATGTAACAGGACATGCTTTGTATGATTTAAAAACCGAAGAATTTAAAATTCGTAAAGGGGCAATTTTTACGCATTTATTGCTGGCAGATGAAATAAATCGCGCTCCTGCAAAAACCCAAGCGGCTTTATTAGAAGTGATGCAAGAGTTGCAAGTCACAATAGAGGGAAAAGCCTTTCCTGTTCCCTTACCCTTCATGACCTTAGCAACACAAAATCCAATTGAACAAGAAGGGACTTATCCCTTACCTGAAGCACAATTAGACCGTTTTTTACTTAAAATTCGCCTTAACTATCCGACAGAAGAGGAAGAAGTTGCTTTATTAAAACAGGTCACAATGGCTAAAGTCGGAGAACGTTTAGATGTCAGTCGAGTTGCGACGCTTATCAAAGCGGAAACCATTCTATCTCTGCAAAAATTGACCGCAACCGTTAAATTAGATGAGCGAATCTATACATATATCAATAAAATTGTGCGAGAAACACGGGTTTACCCTGGAATTAGTGTGGGGGCTGGTCCACGCGGTGGAATTTCCTTAATACGCGCTGCGCGTGCAAATGCTATTTTAGCAGGACGGCATTTTGTGATTCCTGATGATGTAAAAAGTATCGCTTTAGCCGTTTTACGACATCGCATCAATCTTGCCCCTGAATTAGAAATTGAAGGCTTAGACGTAGATAATGTTTTATTGGACTTATTAGAAAAAATTGATGCACCAAGATTATAACAACGAATAAAAACGAATTGTTTCTAAACAGGTTAGCCATGCGTTACAACGTGATGGGATTACAATCAGTTATCCGCTTAGGCTTTAGTCTGAATCTTATACTTTGGGGAAATCAAGCAATTGCGGTTACACCACAACAAACTGATAGCACAGATGAAATTGTAAATGGGTTGCTCAGTTCGTTTGCCTTGCCTTTTGATGAATTATTGAAAGCAAAACATGAGTCAGAATGGGTAAACTTGCTAGATGGTTTTTCAGGGTCTATAGGGTTAGATATTCCGTTAAAAAAATCTAAACCAGCAAAACATTATGTTCAAGGCGTTGCCTCTCAAGGGGAAAATAACCGTTATAGCGTCACCATGCCAGTTTTTATACGTTATGTTCCTTTAAGTTATTGGTTTATCAATTTTAATACTTTGCTGTATTTAGATAAAAATTTACAAGCTCCGTGGAATCCTGATTTTACGTACAGCTTTGGTTATGACGATTGGCATCCTTATACATTAAGCTTAACTTATGAAAATTATGGAGGAAATCGTTTTCATCCTGACCGAGCCTTAGGAGAAGAACATACACATTATTTAGAGGGAACTTATCGTTTAGGTTGGAAATTCCCCTTAGCACAGGTCATTGCTGAACCCTTATTAATAGAGACAGAAAAAACCGTTAATTGCCAGCTCAGTTTCAATCTAACCCCTCGCTACATTGAAGCTACCGAAGGAAAACGCTTAAATCATAAAAAATCAGTTGTATTGGGTTGTCGCTATCCCATCATTCAAGAATGGGCATTAAATTTGAATTTATTTTGGTATCCCGAACCTGAACAACAACAACCTTGGGATCCTGATTACACTTATAGTTTAACTTTTCCCCAAAAATTGCTGGGTGATTTCACATTACAATATAGCAATTACGCGGGGAGTCGTTACCCTTGGCGAGAACAACAAGATGCCGCAGGTTTTGAAGATGGTAGTTTTAGCTTATCGTGGTCTTTAGCATGGTAACGCATTGAGTAGGCGATAATGACATATACAAAGACTAAATTGCTACTGGTGGAAGACTGTAGTTCCATGCGCTTAGTATTACAACATTGGTTAAAAAGCTATTGCGATGAAATTCTCATTGCAACTGATGGGCAAGAAGCCCTAACCATTTTTCATGAACATCCTGATATTAATCTGGTCTTAACAGATTGGATTATGCCTAAAATAGACGGTTTGCAACTCTGCCAACTCATTCGGCAAACAGAATTATCACATTATGTTTATGTGATTGTTTTAACAGGAAAGGATGAGCGAGAAAGTTCTTTAGTACAAGGGCTTAATGCGGGCGCAGATGATTTTCTCTTTAAGCCAATAGACCCCAATAAATTACGAATTCGCCTACAAATGGCGTTTCGAATTCTTGGCTTAGAACAAACGTTAGCGGAAAGAAATCAAAAACTTTTCCATACTTACGAGCAAATACGACAAGACTTAGTATTAGCCTCAGTCATGCAAAAAAATTTGCTTCCTGCAAAAGGTAAAAGAGACGAGATTCTTTTTGATTGGATTTTCTATCCGAGTCATTTTATTGCAGGCGATATATTTAATTATTTTGAACTCACGGATGACTATCTTGCATTTTATCATTTAGATGTTGCAGGACACGGCGTGCGCTCGGCATTACTCTCGTTTACCTTACACCAATATATCACCAATAAAGGGGGACAAACTAACTTTCTGAGTTATAAAGATGAACAAGGCATTGACCAGCCTGTTCCCCCAGAACAAGTCGTTACAAGTCTTAATCAACGCTTTTCGGATACAGGGGATTTATATTTTACAATGGTTTATGGCTATCTACATAAAGCGACGGGCGTTGTAGAATTTACACAAGCAGGACATCCTTGCCCCATCCTGTTACGCACGAAACAACATCAAGCGCAATTTTGTGGCGGGAGTGGCTTTCCTGTTGCCATGTTTCCGCTTGCAGAATACGAACGCTTACATTTACAACTGACCGAAGGCGACCGTTTATTTATTTACTCTGACGGGATTACAGAATGTTTAAATGCCGTACAACAAAGCTATACAGAACAACGCTTGCTTAGTCTATTACAAAATACCGCCGACCAAGCTTTAGAGCAGACTTTACAAACTTTATGTAGTGAATTATTTGACTGGCAAGGGAGTGGACAATTTGAAGATGATATGACACTGCTAGCTATTGAATATCATAAAAAACATGAATAAAAGAAACAATGGATAGTTATTATTAAAAATATAAACTCACAAGAGATTTAACGGCAATGTTAAAAACAGAACAAAAAGGTAGATTTCTAGTTGTTAGTGTTTTAGAAAAACGCTTAGATGCCTCTCTCGCCCCCTACTTTAAAGACGAGATGAAAGCCCTGATTAACAGTGGACAAAAGAATATTATTTTAGACCTAAGCCAAACAGATTTTTTAGATAGCAGTGGTTTAGGGGCAATTGTCTCAACCTTAAAGTTACTACAAGGTGAAGGCGAATTAATTTTATGTGGTGTACAAGGTGCTGTCGTCTCTTTATTTAAATTGACACGCATGGATAAAATATTTTCTATGTACCCCACGATTGCAGACGCTCTCGAAAACGTTTCATAAAATTTTCATGCCACAACTGTGCTTACAAATCCAAAGCCAATTAGAAAATGTTGCATTAATTGGAACATCTGTGAAAGGTATTTGCAGTTTAACGCCTTTATCCACAGAACTGACTGATGCACTACAAATTGCTATTGTCGAATGGCTCAATAATGTAATCGAGCATAGTTATTCCTACTCTACCGTACAATGGATTACGGTAGAAATTACCCTCACACGACAATCACTTCTCTTATCTGTCACCGATAACGGCTTAGGTTTACAATCTTGCTTATTAAATGAGGCTACCCTACCCGTTATAGACCCCAACGACATAGAAAATTTGCCTGAAGGGGGATTTGGATTAGCCATTATTAAGCAAATCATGGATGAAGTTGTTTATTATTCAACAGGCTATAAACATACGCTTTGGATGAAAAAACATTTACAACCTGATGAGTCATGATAAATCCACTCGGCATGAAGAACTCCCTAATGACCTGAGTTTTGCGGGATTTATAAAAAAAACATAGACTTGCTAGGTTTTAAAAATCTAGCAGGTTTGTCGGAACATGCGAAAAAATTTGAGGGACTGGCAGAGATTATTCTCTTATTTTTCATCAGGATTCACCAGACAAGATTAAAATCTTGTCTGAATCAGGATTAACAGGATTTAAAACCCTCAAACAAACCAAAAAGTCAGGTGAATCACGCTTTTTAATCCTGCTAATCCTGATTCAGACAAGCTGTTGTCTTTTTAAAAGAAACTCGCCGAACTCAAGTTAGCATTACCAAAAAGTTTTATCAAAAATACAGATTAATGATATTTTTCATCAATAATCTTTCCAATAGACAGATGATATGGACACCTATTTTAAAAAATACGAAACGCGCACCCCACCGCCTCCCCTGCCTTACTCCCTCACCCAAGAACTGCTATGGCAATTTTTAGCCGTCATTACAGCAATATTAGGCTTATGGTATTTACATTGGCGATGGATGTACTCGCTTAACTACGACGCGCTTTGGTTTTCCCTGCCCTTACTGATTGCTGAAACCATGGCATATATTGGCTTGATTCTATATATTATTAATCTCTGGCAAATCCGTGATACTCCTACAAAAGCCCCCCCTAAAAGTATCCGTGAATGCACTGATTTAACCCTAGACCCCACATGTCCAGACCGTCCGATTCATGTCGATGTCTTTATCGCAACCTACAGCGAAAACCCCGAATTAGTCCGCTTAAGTATTCAAGATGCAAAAAAAATTGTCTATCCACATCCAGTTATTTTAAAAATCTATATATTAGATGACGGCAGACGAGCAACAATGCGACAAGTTGCGGAAGAGGAAGAGGTTTACTACATTACTCGCAATAATAATATTGGTTTTAAAGCGGGAAATTTAGCCAACGCAATGGATATGACGGGCGGAGACTTCTTTATTATTTGCGATGCGGACACGCGCCCCTTCCCCAGCTTTTTAGAACACACCTTAGGATATTTCACAGACCCCCAAGTTGCATGGGTACAAACGCCACAATGGTTTTTTGATATTCCAGAAGGGCAAACACTACCTAACTATCTCAGCCGTTATTTAGGAAAATTCGGTGAATCAATTGGTCATACGGTAGAAAAAATCGTCGGAACAGTTCACATCGGGTATGACCCCTTTGTCAACGACCCGAAAATTTTCTATGACATTATTTTGCGACGACGTAATTGGGCAAATGCCTCTTTTTGCTGTGGTGCTGGCTCGATTTATCGTCGCGAAGCCGTGCGTGAAGCGCAATTAATTGGCTATGCGGACAGCGTCAGCCAATCTTTAGAAACACATCTTTCTGCCATCCAAGCCCTAACGGGTGAAACTCACGGTATAGACCCGCTGATTGTTAAACAACTACGGCATCAACTGATTCACGAAACCCAATTTGAAGATAAACTCTTTAAATTCCATGTTTCTGAAGATATTTTTACTTCCATCGTTTTACATTCCATCCGCCGTACCGCACCTGATGGCAGTGAACAACGGGCAAAATGGAAATCGGTTTTACATCCTGCTGTTGAATCGAAAATGCTTTCCCCCCAAGACTTACAAAGCTGGGTTGTGCAACGGTTTAAATATGCGGGAGGTACACTGGATATTGCCAAAGATATTTTATTTAAAAATAAACTATTTACTAAAGCAAATGGGCTAAGTTGGGCGCAACGTTTAATGTATGGGCAAACCATCTGGTCCTATCTAGGCGGGATTTGGAATCTGATTTTTTTACTTGCCCCCATTATTTACCTATTTACCGCCGTCAAACCCATACAAGCCTTTTCTGACTCGTTTATTCTGCACTTCTTACCCTTCATTATCAGCATGGAATTAGCCTTTATGGTGGGAACGTGGGGAACAAATAACTGGCAGAGTAAAACCTCTTACCTCTCCTTTTACTCCTTCAATTTAAAAGCATTATGGACAGTGTTACGCGGTAGAAAAATTGCGTTTCCCGTAACCCCCAAAGACCGACAAACGGGAAATTTCCTTCATCTGGTTTGGTCACAATGTCTATTAATTGTCCTAACTATTGCTAGCCTCCTCTATGCGTGGTTTTATTTCTTTCAACCACACTCCCCGCACTCAATGGGCGGATTAGTATTAAATAGCTTTTGGGGCTTACTGAATGTTATGGCATTAAGTGGCATTATTCGCGCGGCATTTTGGACACCGCTTGATGAAGAGGCACAAGCATGAAAATAAAAAGCATCGCTATTCTTTATAGCGTCTTCATTCTTGGCTTAATTTTTGTTGCTGACCAAGGCTATTACGATAATATTCTGCGCCAAGTTCACGCCATTCCCTACGGCGATAAAGTTGGGCATTTTTTCCTCATGGGGGTTTTAGCATGGATCATTAATTTAGGACTGCATGGTGCGCAATTTCACTGGGGCAATATACACATTCTAAAAGGTAGCTTATTAGTCTTTACCTTCGTAACATTAGAGGAAATTTCACAATATTATTTCCCTAACCGCCATTTTGACTTTGGCGATTTACTCGCAGACTACTTAGGGATTTATCTATTTGGACAATTAGCATTGTGGCAAATCCAGCGACAACAAAGACTTGCCACAAAAGTAGAATGAAATGATTATTTCAGGACTGCCAGCCCTTCAAGGACTAGCAGTCTTTTCTACAGGTCAAGTTGCACCAACTGCTGAATAAAAGCCAGTATTTGCGTTTTAATCGTCTCTCTGACAACGCGCACCTGCGCCAATTTTTCCGCATCTGTCCCTACAAAACGTGAAGGGTCAGGAAAACTCCAATGCAATCGTTTCGTTGTCCGTGCAGGAAAAACAGGACAACGTTCTGCGCTGGTTTCATCACAAACCGTGATAACGTAATCAAAAGTTTTACCTGACTTTATCACCGTGTCCACCGTTTGCGTGCCTTTCTGCCGTAAATCGATATCAACCTCCTGCATTGCCTGCACAACCCAAGGATTTAAAGAACCTGCTTCTAAACCTGCACTTTCCGCCCGATAAGGGGCGGGCGCAAATTGATTAAACCACGCCTCCGCCATCTGACTCCGCGCACTATTATGAATACACACGAATAACACTTGATAAGTACGCTCAGTATTCATTGTGCAATACTCCGTGCATAAGTTGCCGCGTTTTTATTCACTAAATACACAATGAACAACATCACAGGCACTTCAACCAACACGCCCACCACCGTTGCTAAGGCAGCACCAGACTGTAAACCAAATAAACTAATTGCTACCGCAACCGCCAATTCAAAAAAGTTAGACGAGCCAATTAATGCCACTGGTGCAGTAATAGTTAACGGCACACGCCACCACCAAGCCCAATAATAGGCAATCCCCGCAACGCCTAAACTTTGAATCGTCAACGGAATCGCAATTAATAGAATAATTAACGGTTTTTCTAAAATGGTTTGTCCTTGAAAACCAAATAATAAAATGACCGTTAATAATAAGCCAATAATCGTTAAGGGTTTTAAATGCTCAGTGAACTGATTCACAGCTTGTTCATTGCCATTATGTTGTTTTAACAATTGCACACGGGTTAAATAACCTGCAACCAACGGAATAACAATGTATAAAACCACTGATAGCAATAATGTTTCCCAAGGGACAATAACATCACTAATCCCTAATAAAAACGCGACAATCGGTGCGTAAGCAAACACCATGATTAAATCATTTAAAGAAACTTGCACCAGCGTATAAGTTGCATCACCACGGGTTAATTGACTCCAAACAAACACCATTGCGGTACAAGGTGCAGAGCCTAACAAAATCATCCCTGCAATATAAGCCTTTGCATCTTCTGGATTAACCCACTGTTTAAAAAGTAGATTAAAAAATAACATGCCTAATAATGCCATCGTAAACGGTTTAATTAGCCAATTGGTAACAGAGGTAATGATTAAACCTTTTGGGCGTTCGCCGATGTGTTTTAACGCACTAAAATCAACGCTCACCATCATGGGGTAAATCATCCCCCATATCAGCACGGCGACCACTAAATTGATATGACTGACTTCAACTTGACTAATCAGGGTAAATAAAGCGGGGAAAACATTTCCTAACAAAATACCCGCGCCAATACATAACGCAATCCATAGCGTTAAATAACGCCCAAAAAATCCCAATGGGTCGCCACTTGCTTGTTTAACCACGATTTCACACTGTGCGCTCATCGCTTATTCACCGTTAGCTATAAAGAAAAAGAGGTGGGTTATTATATATTCGCTTTAGCAGATATATATAGATTAGGGTAAAAAAAAGACCTATTAGGCTTGGAAAACCTAACAGGTCTTTGTTAAAAATTATCTATAGTAAACGTATTATAAAACGACATGGAGGACTGCCAGTCCTAGATTCAACCTGAGTTCTGCGAGTTTCTTTTAAAAAGACAACAAGTTGTCGGAATCAGAATTCACAGAATTTTCAGAATTAGCAGAATTAAAAACAATTAAAAACATAATTTTTTATTCTTTTAATTTTCTTGTCTTTTCAATTCTGAAAATTCTGATTCAGACAAGCTGTTGTCTTTTTAAAAGAAACTCGCCGAACTCAGCTTATTCTTAATATTAGATTTTTATAAAGACTCCAACGGCTCACCGACGGCTAACCACAGGTCAAGTACGGCTCGAGCTTCATCTACTCCCGTTGCTTTATGCGCAGAAAATAATTGTACGCTAATGTCTGTTGAATCGGTTTTAAACGCAGAAAGCTGATTTTTAACTTGTAATAGCGACGATTTTGCTGCACCAAAACTTAATTTATCCGCTTTCGTCAATAAAATATGCACAGGCATTGCCGAATGTTGACACCAAAGCAACATATTTTTATCAAAGTCTGTCAATGGATGGCGAATATCCATTAATAAAATCAAGCCATTTAAACTGCCTCGCGTTTGCAAATAACGTTCTAGCGTATTCTGCCAATGTTGTTTAATCGTAATGGAAACCTTCGCATATCCATAACCCGGTAAATCCACTAAACGGCGTTTTTCATCCAGTTGAAAAAACATAATTTGTTGTGTCCTTCCCGGTGTTTTACTGGTACGGGCTAAGGCTTTTTGTTGGGTAATGGCATTGATTGCACTGGATTTACCCGCATTAGAACGCCCCGCAAAGGCAACTTCTCGCCCCGTATCGCTAGGCAATTGGGAGAGGTTATGAGCACTAAGGGTATATTGAGCTTGATGATAGAAATTCATTACAAAACAGTTAAATAAAATCTAATAAAGAAACAACATCAATACAAGCAGTTCGCTTGCATTGATGTGATGAGGTGAGACGAAACCAAATTATGCTTTGTTGCGTCCTGATGGATTGGTAAAACGGTCATTCAGTTTTTGCACATAACTATTTGTTGCTCCTAGAACTTTAGCAAGTTTCTTTTGCAAACTCAGCCCCCAATGGTAAGGCTCATTTGTAATACGGATATGACAAATATTTTTTGCAAACCCTTTTAACAATGCCTCACGAATGCGGTTATCAGGCATACTTGCCTCAATTTTTTGCACGGTTTTCCGTGCTATCCAACCGCTGACTTTTATATGCAGGGTTATAAACAGTATCAGCAACACGCTAATCACTGCCGTCCATCCCCAACTGCCTAAGTTTTGCAATAAACTTAAATCGGGCTGTGTTGTGCCATAAATCACGGTTAATAACAACGCGAAAGCGACTACAATCGCAAAATCAATCCGCATCGTTTTTGAACGCCAATCTTTTATCCAATGGCGCAGTTGCGGGACAATCGTATGTTCAATATCTTTCGCAGTTTGTTCTAACATGCTGATAATGCGATAAGTCCGCTCAATACCGACTTGTTCCATACGGTTATTAATTTCTGCCATATCTTCGTCGCGTTTACTTTCAAAGCGTGCGCGTACGGTTGGGTTTTCAATTGGAATGGCTGCTTCAGGATTATAAATCCGATAAAACCGTCCTGCGGTTAGCCCTGATTGAGCAAGTGCACGTTGCCATGCTGCCACCACTTCTTCAGGATTATCTTCACGGGCAGTGACATCAATTTGATTTAACACGTAGAGGAATTTATTGGAATCGGGACGGCTAATCGTATCTGTGACTAAATGTTTTAAAGTGTCTTGCATCGCACCGGGTTCGGGGTGACGTGCATCAAAAAACACCAGCACTAAATCTGATAAATTAATAATATGCTTGGTAATTTTTAAAGTAGATGTCCGTTGACTGTCTGCGTCAAAACCGGGGGAATCGATAAGAATTTTACCGCGTACTTTCTCACTGGGGCAGGTTTTTAACTGTAAATAAGCATCAATGCGTCGCCCATCTTGAGCGAGTACATCTTGAATTTCTTTACTGATTTGATAAAACGGAAAACGGGGGTCTGCATCTAAAGCAATACCAGGTAAGGTTGTCGATGTATTTTCACCACTGAAACATAACACCGTGAATTTATCATCGACCGCATGATTACCCGTGCGCTGTAGCGTATGCCCAACATAAGCATTGATAAACGAGGATTTGCCTGCCGAGAAAGTGCCAAGGATGGAAATCATCGGCCACCAAGAAACATGATTTGCATAAGATTCGGTTTCGTTAAGAATGCCTAACTCATAACCGACATTATCTAACTCACGAAAAATCTGCACGATGTCGCTTAATACGTCGTTTTCTTCTAAAAGATGCGACTCCAACTTTTTTAATCTTTCTTCTACATAAATATCAGCCATTGCAATTCCTCGCGTGATTGTGAGAAAAGAGTCAACAGCATTCTACACGATTGTTATTAAATTACACCGTGAAGGAAATTTTTTTGTGTCATGTCCTCAATGCTGAATTCTATCAATAAGCCGTTTAACGTAACCGCTCTGTTAAATCCCGCAAAATTGTGTTAAATCACACACTTTTAAAAGTTAAAATAACCCAATAGATTGATATTAAATAATTAATTTTCTGGCATAAGTCATGCGTTAAGCCTTCGCTCAATTTATTGATTACTTGAAGGAGATTTTTATGCGTCTTATGCCATATCTGTTGTATTTACCTTTATGTTTGCCTTTGTTTTTAACCGCCTGTAATGGAGATGATGATAACAGCACAACCGAGAACACTAATACGACAGCAACAGCGGTAGAAATTCCCTTTTCTGCGGAAGTCAATGCGAAGACATTTACCTGTGGCACAACTTATACAGGCGTTGGTAATGCGGTCACTGATGCTTATAAAATCAATGATTTTCGCTTTTATGTGTCTGCGGTACAAGCAAAGCGGAATGATGGAACATTGATAAATTTAGAATTAGTGCAGGATGGGAAATGGCAATATAAGGATGTAGCGTTATTAGACTTTGAGAATGGTTGTGTCAATGGGACAGCCGACATAAATACTAAAATCGTCGCCACATTGCCCGCTGGAGAAAAAATTAGTAATTATCAGCAAGGGATTTGTTTAAAAGTAGGATTGGCATTTGATGAAAATCATTCAGACCCTGCCAGTATTCCTTCCCCGTTGAATGTCACGGGCATGTTGTGGTCATGGACAACAGGCAGGAAATTTATTCGCGTCGACGGGATTGGCGACCCTGAAGGCTTAAAAACTAACTTTCATTTGCATTTGGGCAGTACAGGTTGCTCTGATGTAAATAAGCAAGGAAAACAACCTGATGCTCCCTGCACTTATGCTAACACGCCTCAAATTTGTTTAGATAACTATGTGTTAAATAAACATACGATTGTTGCCGATATTGGGCATGTCTTACGTCAAAGTAATGTGGCTTATAACACACCAAACACCGCAGCGGGCTGTATGTCTGGCAACAATGACCCCGAATGTCAGGCAATCTTCCCTTTATTAGGATTGGATTTTATTTATAACGATGGGGCAAACCCAGCCATTACTTATCCAAAAGAAACACAAACCTTTTTTAGCGTGAAGTAGGATTAACGATGTTAAAACGAATCACGCTGTTGTTATGGATACTTTTAACACTGACCGCTTGCGGTGGAGGTGGAGGAGGCGACACCGTCAATAGTGAAGCGGAAACGCCCAGCACCACACCTGTTGTCAGCTTTACATGGCAATTACCGACGGGTTTTCCCACACCCAAAGTGCCAGCTGATAATCCGATGAGTGACGCAAAAGTCGATTTAGGACGGTATTTATTTTATGACCGCCGTTTATCAATTAACGAAACAATCAGTTGTGCAAGTTGTCACGAGCAAAATAAAGCCTTTACCGATGGGAAAAAAACCAATGTGGGCGCAATGGGAGAAGCTCATCCCCGCAATAGCATGAGTTTAACCAATGTTGTTTATAACTCTGCGTTTAATTGGGCAAATCCTTTATTAACTACCTTGCATCAACAAGCACTTGTACCGATGTTTGCTGAATTTCCCGTCGAATTAGGCTGGAGCGATAAAGAAGCGGAAATTTTAGCGCGTTTCGCACAAGAACCTATTTATAAAAGCAAATTTGTGGCTGCTTTTCCCACGGAAGCGAACCCATTTACAACAGGTAATGTTGCCAAAGCCCTTGCTAGTTTTGTCAGTATCTTAATTTCTGGCAATTCTCCTTATGATAAACAAATTTATCAAAATCAAACGACTGCCTTATCAGATTCGGCAAAGCGAGGCATGGAATTATTTTTTTCAGAGCGTTTAGAGTGTTTCCACTGTCATGGTGGTTTTAATTTCACCCAATCGACGAATCATGAGCAAAGCGTTTTCACTGAATTAGAATTTCATAACAATGGGTTATATAACATTGGAGGAACAGGGGCATATCCTGAAAATGGGCGGGGTTTATGGGAAATTACCTTTAAACCTGAAGACATGGGACGGTTTCGTGCTCCAACACTGCGCAATATTGAGCTAACCGCGCCATATATGCACGACGGTTCTATTGCCAATTTATCGGAGGTCATAGACCACTACGCACGCGGAGGGCGCAAGATTGAATCAGGCGAATATGCGGGTGATGGCGCGTTAAATCCTTATCGTAGCGATTTATTAGTTGGTTTTGTCCTTTCTGCCAGTGAAAAAGAGGATTTAATCAATTATTTAAAAAGCCTAACTGATTGGACATTCATTTGCGATGAGCGTTTTAGCGACCCGTTTGGCAATGTGCCGAGGAATAGCCAATGTCCCTAATTATTAGAAAAAACACACTTTTTCTACTCCTTTCCTATTTCATAAGCAGTAGTTACAGCCTGTTGCCTGCGCCTGTATTAGCCTGTTCAACCTGTATGGCAGGCGACCCAACATTAAGCCTGATGGGGACAGAAAAGACTTATACGGGACGCTTGCGCTTATCCGCTGACTATTTACAACGTCAAGAACGCATTGGCATTGCAGGTTTTAATCAAACAGAATTGACCGAACGACGTTTAACCATTGGGTTAAGTTACGCATGGAATGACCGTTTAAATCTCGCCATTCGTTTGCCTTTTGTCGATAAAAACTTGGAATACGCTAACTTAGCAACGCAGGATAGCCAAGCCATTGGCGATATAGAACTCAGTACAAAATTCACTTTAACGCCTGAAACAACAGATATGCACCGTCATTTGTGGGGTTTAATCGCGGGCATTCGTTTACCGACTGCACCCGAACAAACCGACAATGCAGGGCGTTCATTAGATATTGATGTGCAAACAGGAACAGGGGCAGTTGTGCCACAACTGGGCGGATGGTATGGCTATTATGCCTTTCCTTATTTCTTTTATAGCAGCGTTGTATTGCATTATGCGTTTGAAGGATTTGAAGATTTTCAAGCAGGAGAGGCTTTAGTCCTGACGTTTGCAGGTCAATATGCGTTGAATCATGCCGTTGCGTTACAAGCAGGCATAGATGCCCGTTGGAGTGCGAAAAACCAATTTTCCGATATTGATGACCCTGATTCAGGCGGATTTATCGCGTTTTTTTCGCCTAAAGTGATGTACACCATAACAGAAGACGTAATTTTAAACCTTGGCGTACAAATTCCCATGATTAAACAATTAAATGGGGAACAAACCGAGCGCAGTATCTGGCAAGCGGGGATTGTTTATGACTTTTAATTTTTTTAGCGCAAGTCAATTGGTTAAACGCCTATTTTTTATCAGTTTAATGCTGTCTGTCCTACTCTTTTCTGCCTGTGGCGGTGGTGGTGGCAGTAGTGAAGGCGATTTAACCGATGGCATCACGGTGACTTTTAACGCAAGCCCACGCCAAAGCCTGAGCGCGACGGGTGAAAGACTCAGCGCACCCGCAGGAGCAAAAACGTTTTATAACCATGAAGGCGTAAAAATTACGTTAAAAACAGCTTATTTAGTGATTTGGAGTGTCAGCATTAAAACTGATTGTAACAGTATCGACTTTGCAACTTGGTGGAATCCGTTATTAAATCTTTTAATTCCCAATGCACAAGCCCATGCGCAAACAACGCCAACACAATTAGGCACACCTAATGCCATCAATTTGTTAGATGCAGACGGGCAAAACATAATTTTAGGAGAAATTTATCCCGCCCCTGCGAGCTATTGCGGTATGCAAATTGATTTAATGAAAGCGGATGAAGACACGCAACACTTACCGCAAACGCTCAATTTATTAAATCGAGTGTTATATATCGAAGGGGAATATTTGCCAGTAGGTGCAACAGAAGCGATTCCTTTCAAATTAGATATTGCCAAAACCCCGCGCCCGCAATCGTTACGTTTTAGCACGCCCTTAGTGCTTTCAAATACACAACGCACGGCAACGTTAGACTTTTATGTCCATTATGACCGTTGGTTTGATGGTGTAGATTTCAGTGCGTTAAATACAGATACTCAAATAGATTGGGTATTAAATAATGTCACGGAAAGTCTGGGTTTATAAGGGATATAGTAACCGTACCATAAAGTGATTTAAATTTAACCTGAGTTCGGCGAGTTTCTGTTAAAGAAACAACGGCTTGTCTGAATCAGAATTCACAAAATTTTCAGAATTAGCAGAATTAAAAAGCATGATTCATCTTACTTTTTGGTTTAAGGGTTTTAAATTCCGCTAATTCTGTTAATTCTGAAAATCCTGATTCAGACAATGTTGTAATCTTGTCTGGTGAATTTTGATGAAAAACAAGAGAATAATCTCTGCCAGTCCGTCAACCCTTTTCGCGTGTTCCAACAGACCTGCTAGGTTTTCAAAACCTAGCAGGTCTCTGTTCTATTGATGCGTACTAAAACAAAATTATTTAAATTAACGCCCGACGCGAACGGCTTCTTTTTCCGCTTCTTCTTCAATAATATTAATTTCCCCTGTGCCATTGACGGCATCTTCATCAACGATACAACGTAAGACTTCTTTACGGGAAGGCAGTTCAAACATACAACGGCGCAAAACGTGTTCCATAATACTGCGTAAACCTCGCGCCCCTGTGCCTCGGGCTAGGGCTTTTTTAGCGAGTGCGGTTAAAGCAGCGGGGGTAAATTCTAGGGTGACATTTTCGTAAGTAAAGAGCTTTTTATATTGTTTAGTCAATGCATTGCGTGGTTCGGTTAATATGCGGACTAAGGCAGCTTCGTCTAAATCTTCTAACACAGCAATGATGGGTAAACGTCCGATAAATTCGGGAATCATGCCAAAACGTTTGAGGTCAGCGGGTTGAATTTCAGCAAGGAGTCGATTGGTTGATAATTTTTGCTCGGTTTCAATTTGAGCATGGAAACCAATATCTTGATGGGTAGGTTTAACCCGTTTAGCCACATATTCTTCTAAGCCCGCGAATGCACCGCCTGCGATAAAGAGAATATTGCGGGTGTCCATTATCACATCTTCGTTGTTTTCGCGTCGCCGTCCTTTTTGTGGGACTTTTACTTGTGTGCCTTCAATCAGTTTTAATAAGGCTTGTTGTACGCCTTCCCCTGATACATCACGGACAACGGTAGCACTTTCGGAGGCGCGAGCGAGTTTGTCGACTTCGTCTAAATAGACAATGCCCCATTCTGCGCGTTTAACGTTGCCCTCAGCGACATCGAGTAATCGGGTTAAAATGGTTTCTACGTCATCACCAACATAGCCCGCTTGGGTTAGCGTGGTCGCATCAGCAACGGCGAAGGGGACACCGACAATTTTAGCGAGGGTGCTGGCAATCAGGGTTTTGCCTGTGCCTGATGGTCCTAACAGCAGAATATTGGATTTTTCAATATCGATGGTGTCGTTTTTATCGCTGATATTGGCTTGTTCGCTTTCGTGTTTTAAGCGTTTATAGTGGTTGTAAACGGCAACGGAGAGGATTTCTTTTGCAGAGTCTTGCCCGATAACGTATTCATCTAGGCGGGTTTTAATCGCGGCGGGGGTGGGTAATGGTCCATGTAAATCGGCTAAAGAACGTTTATGTCCCCAACTGGTGACAACCTGATTGGCTAAACGGACACAGGCTTCACAAATATAGCCTTCTGCGCCTGCAATCAGTGGTGTCGTGGGTGTTTTTTCAATGCCACAAAAAGAACAGTGTGCAATAGGGGTTGTTGTCATCATACGTTCTCCAAGTTTGCCGCTTGCTGTTGCAGTTGTTTAATCCAATTCTTTTGATAAATTTGCCGACGGCGGTTTTGTAACAATTCTAAGATTTTTGGACGAGCTTCAACTAAGGGGATATTGCCAGCAGGGTGTATTTTTTCGCAGTAGAGTAAATGAAAACCCATTTCAGACTCGACGATACCGCTGAGTTGATTTTCTCTCATGGTAAAGAGGGTTGCGTCTAAGCTGGGGAATAGTTGTCCTTTTAGCACTTTGCCGATTAACCCGCCTTGTAGTGCAGAGGGGCATTCGGAGTATTTGTGGGCAAGTTTTTCAAAGCGTTTTAAGTCACGGCGTAAACGGGTTGCTAGGTTTAGTAGGCGTTCCCGTGCTGCTTCGTAGGTATTTTCAGGGTAGTCGGGGTTTACGGTAATCAGTATATGACGCACGGTGCGCATTTCGGGTGCGTTGAATTTGTCGGGGTTTGTGTGGTAGTAAGCCTTGAGTTCGTGTTCTTCAACAGCGGGGGCATTTGCGCCAACACGCTCTAAGATGGCTTCAATATATAATTCACGTTGTAAGGCTTGTTGAAAATTTTCAATATTCATCCCGTTGCGGGCGATGTCGTCGTGAAATGTTTGTTCATCGTCATAACGGGCTTGTACTTCTTGCAGGGCGGCTTGTTGGCGTTGTTCAGGAACGACTACGCCTTGGGCTTCTGGTGCATTTAGTATCAAGTTTTCTAATTGGTATTGGCGATGAGCTTCGTCGAGGATAACTTTTAATTCATGTGCATCGAGTTCTGCGGTGGGTTTTTGATAACGATTGAGCGCGCTCCGTAAGCTTAAATAAGCTAATTCAGTCGGAACACGAGAAAAGTTATTATCTTGAATGATGGCACTCATTATCAGCTATACTCCTAACAACTTGAATTTATTTTATTATTCTTAATTAAATCAATATTCAGATGTATCAGTGTGAAACGTATTCACCTTTTCACACTGATAGGACAGTGAAAACTATTCGTTTTCTTCTGCTTCATCATGGCTATATTTCATTTCCCGTTCTTTTTTCGGGGCAAATTCTAGGGCATCTTCGGGAATCATAAACAGCCGACCGTCGCCGAAATGGATGTGATACATCACGCCTTCGGGTCTATCGCGGATGATTTTTAGGACTTGCCCTTCTGTGCCTTTTTCGGCGATAACTTCACCTTTTGCGGAAAGGGTTATCAGGGTGATGACTTTGTCACGAAATTCGAATTTGCTGGGAACCCAAGGGTCATCCCCGCTAATTAATTCTTCTTCACGACAGCCAACAACGAGATTTTCTTCAAGAAAGTGAACAGAATAGATAATTTCGTCTTGTAGGAAAGAACCGACATTTTGCACGTAGCCGATACTGCCCCGACGGACTAGAAAATCACCTATCGCTTTACCAGGAAAAGTGCCATCGTCGCGGACGTTGCGGATAACGCGAACACGGTCGCCATAATCATATTTAGGAAGCATGCGCAAACCTCATCAGGTAAAACCATAAATCTGGCATGGGATAAATTCCCATGCGTTTTGATAAGGTTATTTAAAAACGTCGTTTAATGGGACGAATGTTTGTTGGGGTTCGTGCATATGGAAGACTTTAAAGACTTTTTCAGTCAGCGCGTCGGATTCGACGAAATCTTGATAAGCACGGGTTAAGAGGCGGTGATAAATTTCACGTTTCGCTACTTCGTTGTCTTCAGGAATGGAGTCTTGTGCTTGTTTTAAGTAGTCGTGAAACCGTTGCAGAATGTGGAGGCGATTGACATGCACTGTTTTCGCGTCGTATTCAATCTTGAAATATTCTAAAAAGTCTTCTGCGGAACTGAGTTCTTCTAAATCATCATCAAAGTCAGTCGTCATGGTTAAAACTCCTTCTATTGTAAGGTTTTTTTGCTTAGTCAGGTTTATGGGCAGGTTTATACCTGCCTTCTCATGATTGTTGTACATCAGGGGGCTTTTGTCGCCTTGTTTGATGTAAAACGAATAGCGTTTTAATGGGAAACGACTAAACGCATGGTTTCGTCGTTGCTTGTTTCTGGGTTTGTGTTTGTGGGGGTTAAATAGCCTATGCCTTGCATTGCGAGTAAGTAAATATCGGCGGTTGGGTTGTGTGATTCCCCTGTCGCTGCGAAAAACTCATCGATACTGAGTTCACTTAATTCATCTAATAAGGCAGAACACATTTTTCATACTCCACAAAGGCTTAACAAACACTATCAGTTGTATAAAGAGCGAGTTTATGATTTAACGCTAAAACGGTTTTTTCTTTTCAATAATCAGTTTCTATCTTGTTTTACTTCACGACTCTAAAGCGTGTCGCTGTATCCAATACATTTTTTAAAACTTTTGCCCCTAAACGGTCTTCAGGGTCTAGCTCTAGGATTTTATTTAACATGTCCCCGCCTTCTTCTAAATTGCCTAGCCGTAAATTGACATAAGCCGCACCTTTTAAGGCGAATAGATAGAAGCGTACAAAGGTAATCGACATGTCTGGCGTAATACTGGCGGGGGTTAATGCTCGCCAATCTGCGGGAAAATTTAAGCGTATGCCGATTAATTTCATCGCTCGTTGTGCTATCACTAAGGTTTCTTGTAACCGGTGTTGGTAGTAAAAGAAGCGATAGAGGGCGACTAAGACGCTTAAGTTTTCAGGCTCAAATAAATAGGCTTGTAATAAGGGCAGTTCTGCCGTGCCTTCTCCATAGTTTTGAGCCGCTTTATCTAATAAAGCTTGTACGGTTTCATTAACAGGCTCATCAAAGTAAAGTTCTTGCGCCTCAAAGGCTAGTAAATCCATGTTGTCCCCTTTGTGTGTTCATTTATTGGTATTGTCTATTTTTAATGGCGGGGCTTACGTTTCGTTGTGTAAACCCTGCCATCTTTATACGGTATCAACAGGTGGCGGATTTATCCTTACACGCAGCGGTTTTATCTTGTTTATCTTTCTTGTTATCGATTTCACACACACAGACATCTAAGGCTTCACAGGCGGGACAGGGGTCTTCACTGCTTTTGGCAACTTTTAGAGATTTGCCACCATTCACTTGTTTTTCTAATTCGGCGATGCGTTCTAACATGCAACTCATTGCGCGCCCGATAGGGTCGGGAATTAAGTGATGGTCTAAATCAATCCCGTGTGAGGGTTTATCACAGGATTTGGTTTTGTCTTTAACAATCCGCCCAGGAATGCCAACAACGCTACAATTTGCGGGCGTATTTTTCACAACAACTGAATTCGCCCCAATTCGTACATTGTCCCCAATGCTGATAGCCCCTAATACTTTTGCCCCAGCCCCAACAAGCACATTATTGCCAAGTTGCGGATGACGACGACCTTTATTCCAAGAAGTACCGCCGAGGGTAACACCGTGATAAAGCGTCACATCGTTGCCGACAACGGCTGTTTCTCCGATAACCACCCCAATGCCATGGTCGATAAAAAACCGTCTGCCAATTTTTGCACCAGGATGAATGTCGATATTGGTAAACATCCGACTGAGGAAGGCAAGAAAACGCGCCGTATAACGCCAGTTTTTATGCCATAAGGAATGGGAAATGCGATGAAAAATAATCGCATGTACACCGGGATAGGTGGTTAATACTTCAAAAGTTGTCCGTGCTGCGGGGTCACGGTCAAACACACAGGCGACATCTTCGCGTAATTGTGCAAAAAATCCTAAGGGTTTGCTGTCTTCCGTCATTGTAACGGTGGTTGTTTCTTCCGTTTCAGTCGGAGCAGATTTTGTATAAAGCACCATAAATTCATTCCCCTTTTTAGCATGGTCTGGCATGTTCATATTCCTTGACTATGTGCCACACACAGCCCTTGTTTATTAATCAACGATAGAATCAAGACAATTTTAGTGTGTGATGACGTTACTACTCGTTGTTTGATTCTGCAAGCAACGATATAGGGATTCTAAATAATGGGAACTAGGCTGTTGCTTTGTGGTTGTAACATAAGAACGAATTTGCGCCAGAATTAAGTGCGCTTGTTCTGCATTTAGGAAAAAACCCAAGCGTTGATAAATTTCAATCACGGCTTGTGTACCTGAATGTTTCCCTAAGACTAATTCATGTTGTCTGCCAATTTCCGCAGGGTCTATACCTTGATAATTCAAGGGGTCTTTTAATAAACCATCGACATGAATGCCCGCTTCGTGGGTAAAAACACCCGGCCCAACAAGGCTTTTTTGCCATGCTAAAGGACGACCTGAGGCTTGCGCGACTCGTTGGGAAACTGTGGTAAAACGGGGCATATCGATATCAATTTGATAGCCGTATAAGCGTTTTAATCCTAAAACGACTTCTTCTAGTGCGGCATTGCCCGCCCGCTCGCCTAAGCCGTTGACCGTTGTATTAACATGAGTTGCACCGCCTAAAACTGCGGCTAATGTATTAGCAGTTGCTAACCCTAAATCATCATGAGCGTGCATTTCAATTTCAATATCAACATGTGCACGCAGTTGGCGAATACGGTCTAACACGCCGAAAGGTTCCATAATGCCGACGGTATCCGCAAAACGAATCCGACGCGCACCCGCAGATTGGGCAGTTTCTGCAACTTGTAGTAAAAAGCTGGTATCTGCGCGGGATGCATCTTCACCGCCGATGCCAACTTCTAAGCCCATGTCTAATGCGCGTTGGGTATATTCGCGGATGGTTTGCAATACCCATTCACGACTACGACGCAACTTTTTCTCGATTTGTTGGTCAGAAATCGCAATAGATAAATCCACCATATTCACGCCTAAATGCCGACAGGCTTCTAAATCGGCTTGATTCATCCGACTCCACACCAATAACCGCGCATTTAACCCCAAATCTGCAACAGCGCGAATGCTTTCACATTCTTCTGCACCCATTGCAGGAATACCAATTTCTAACTCAGGCACGCCAAGTGCGTCTAAATCTTGCGCAATCGCTAGTTTTTCTGCTAGCGAGAAGGCAACACCCGCAGACTGTTCACCGTCGCGTAATGTCGTATCATCAATTACAACCGTTTTCTTGTTTGTCATCATCGACACCCTTGCAAAATGCTGATGCTGTTTTTTTAAGTTTTTTTCTTATTTAGCAAGGGGTATGCCATACAGAATAAATTAGTATAAACAAATAATTAAAAGAAATAACTCTCGACACAAATGGGGCAAAAACGCGCTTTGTAGGGGTCTATGTAGTAAAAATTACATTAAAATGCTAGGGTATTTACTCATTTTCCCCGTTTTCTCTCAGGCTATGGCGCGAATTCTCCATATTGGCAAATATTTCCCCCCCTTTCATGGCGGTATTGAAAACTTCATGGCGGATTTAATGCCTGCACAAACGCGACAGGGTGAAACCGTTGCCGCGTTAGTTCATGACCATCATCCACACTGGCAACGTTTTTTCTCTGCGGTTCAAGCCGAGCAACGCCCTGATAATCAATTACTCTACCGCGCCCCTTGTTATGGTCGCTTGCTATACGCGCCAATTAGTCCGCAATTTCCTGTTTGGCTTGATAAGGTGATTCAACGCTATCAGCCTAATATTTTGCATTTTCATTTGCCGAATACTTCCGCTTTTTGGGCGTTGTTCTCAAAACGTGCACGGCATTGCCCTTGGGTGGTGCATTGGCATTCGGATGTGATTTCTCATTTTCATCCATTGTTAAAAACGGCTTATCAAGTTTATCGTCCTTTTGAACAACGATTTTTAAAGCAAGCACAAGCGATTATCGTGACTTCTCCGCCCTACTTAAAAGCAAGTCCTGCTTTAACGCCGTGGCAAGATAAATGTCATATTGTGCCCTTGGGTATTGCGTCACAACGTTTACCAAAAGCAGACGATGTCGCCCTTGCATGGGCAAATCAGCAATGGCAAGCAGGAAAAATCCGTTTATTCAGTGTTGGACGTTTAACTTATTATAAAGGCTATGAAATTCTGATTCGGGCGATGCAAAATTTAGCGGATGCGCAGTTGTGTATTGTGGGTGAGGGTGAGTTAAAACCACGTTTGCAAGCGTTAATTAAGACATTAGATTTACAGGCGCGTGTCACATTGTTGGGGCGGTGTGATGCACAGCAATTGGCGGGCTTATTTACCACGAGCGATATTTATTGTTTATCGTCTTTAGAACGCACGGAAGCCTTTGGTATGGTGTTATTAGAAGCGATGTATTACGGCAAGCCTATTGTTGCAAGTCGAATTCAAGGCGCGGGCGTGATGTGGGTTGTGGAGGATGGAAAAACAGGGCAGTTAGTTGAGCCGAATAGCGTTCCTGCTTTAGTCGCGGGTTTACAACATCTGATTGCGAATCCTCATGAACGCGAACAATTTGTAAGACAGGCTTATCAACGTTTTAACGACTTATTCACCATAGAATCGGTTGCCGAGAAAATTAGCACGATTTATGCAGATTGTTTAACTCATTGAATCAATAAATTTAAATCCCTATTTAGTTCTGCAAGCGGTTAGCATATTGCTAATATCCTGATTCTTCCAGATTGCTTTTACAAAAGCCCTGTTTTAGAGTGTCAAAAATTCAACTTTTGCATAGATAACAAGGATGTTTTGGAATCTATGAGTTATGGTTATGAAAATATTGACAATCATTTTAATGGGGTTTGTAGTTACTTTTTGTTCGCCTGAGCAAACGTTACTAGAAACCATTAAAGCACAAGGCGAGTTAGTTGTTGTGACTCGTGCGGGACCAACAACGTATTATATCGGTTTAGAAGGGGAAGCACTGGGCTTAGAATATGAATTAACACAACGCTTTGCATCACAATTAGGGGTCAATTTAAAACTGATTGTGGCGACGCACTATGCGGATATTTTACCGATGGTTGTTAAACAACAAGTGCATTTCGCCGCCGCTGGATTAACCGTGAATCGAGAACGACGCGAATTAGTCCGTTTTAGTCCCGCCTATCAAAAAACCACACATCAATTGGTTTATCGTAAGTCAATGCCGAATATTCCGCGTAGTTTGGCAGATTTAAATGAAACCACACCATTAGTTTTAATCAATGGTTCTAGTCAAGTAGATTTATGTAAACGCTTACAACAAGAATACCCACAATTAACATGGCAAACCGTTGATTTATCGCCAATGGAAGTCTTGGAGAAAATCAATACTGAGGAAATTAAATTCGCGTTGTTGCATACCAATGAAATTATGCAAATGCAACGTTTTTTCCCTGAATTGCAAGTGAGTTTTGAAGTTGCTGATGATGAGCTAGTCGCGTGGGCATTTCCGCGAACGATAGGCGATGATAGTTTGTATGTTGAAGCGATGCGTTTTTTAAACCAATTACGCACTTCTGGAGAATTAGATCGCTTAATTGACCGTTATTATGGGCATATTGATTTTGCTGAATTTGATTATGTCGATACCCGCACATTCTATCGTCATGTACAGGAGCGATTGCCATTTTATCGTAAGCATTTTGAGCAAGTTGGCTTATTGTATAACTTAGATTGGCGATTATTAGCCGCTATGGGGTATCAAGAATCACATTGGAATCCTGATGCAGTTTCTTATACGGGCGTGCGTGGCATTATGATGTTGACCCATGCAACTGCGTTAGAGCTGAATATTCAAGACCGCGAGGATTCTATACAAAGCATTGATGGGGCTGCTCGTTATTTTTTAATGTTACGCGATAAACTGAATGAGAATATTCCAGAACCTGATAAAACATTTTTTACATTAGCCGCTTACAATGTGGGCTTGGGGCATTTGTATGATGCCCAACAACTCGCTCGTCAACAGGGTTTAGACCCTTATCGTTGGGTAGAAGTCAAAAAAATGTTACCGCTGTTAAGTGATCCAAAATGGTATCGACGGACTCGTCATGGTTATGCGCGTGGGAGTGAGCCAGTTTATTTTGTCAACAATGTCCGACGTTTTTATGATAAGTTGCTCGCTTCTTTAGATGTGCCTGTTGATGCGGATAAACAGGAAATTCGGATTTTTTCCCCTCAACAACAACCGACACAATATCTCTCTAAACCCAGTCAACTACCTGTTTTATAACCATAAATTAATGGGGTTAATCACGCTGGGTTAATCCCCAATCATATAATTTATTTTTGCTGACCCCTGTAATATCACTGGCTAATTTAGCTGCTTGTTTTAAGGGTAACTCGGTTAATAATAAACGCATAACTCGCTCAGCCTCTGGATTAAGTGCTTGTGTATCCAGTGGTTGTGCACCTTGTATTACAATCACAAATTCACCTTTTTGCCGTTCCACTTCCTCATTTAGCCATAGCAATAGATTGGCTAATGAATCACGCTGTACCGTTTCAAATAATTTGGTGAGTTCTTTGCAAAGGATACCGATACGTTCAGTTCCAAAGCAGTGCAACATGTCGGTGACAGAATCAACAATGCGGTGCGGTGCTTCATAAAACACCAAGGTTTTAGTCTCTGCGGATAAAGATTGCAAAACCTGTTGACGAGCTGTTGATTTTGCGGGTAAAAATCCTGCAAAAATAAATTGGTCAGCACTTAAACCAGCGACAGATAAAGCACTGATTAATGCGCTTGCCCCAGGTATGGGGACGACTTGAATATGTTGTGTATGAGCAATTTCAATTAAATACCGTCCAGGGTCACTAATTAAGGGCGTACCTGCATCACTGATTAATGCAACGGACTCACCTGCTTGTAAACGACTGATTAATTGCGCAGTTGCTTGCTTTTCATTATGTTCATGTAAGGCTTGTAATGGCGTATTAATGCCAAAATGAGTGAGCAAGTGGCGAGAATGACGGGTATCTTCAGCGGCAATAACCTGCACTTTTTCTAACACTTGTTGGGCACGCAGGGTAAAATCTGCCAAATTTCCGATAGGGGTAGCAACAACATATAATACCCCTGTTGTATTTAACACTGAATCTCTCCTTCAGATACGTTATGATAAAAAAGATTTACCGTGAATAATTAAATAGTAAATAACTAACCGAGGATATATTGACCGCAATAGCGGCATAGCTTATCACCCCATCAAACAACATTCTTTCAACGATTCAAGATTCCATCCTATGTACATTCGTCGACTCATTCTCGTCTTAAGCGTCTTGATAACCCTTGCAGGTTGTCAAAATATTGCCCTATTTCCTGAAAAAAATACCAATGCAACCAAGCCTACCATTATAGACCCGACTCAAGCGGCAAAACGGCTAGAGACACAAGGGAATTATACAGGGGCTGCCCGTGAATATTTACGCCTTGCCAGTAGCGTTAAAGAACCACAGCGACAGACTTATCAATTATTAGCCGTCAATACCTTAATTAATGGGGGATTGTTAGAGCAGGCAAAAACTGAACTCACACAAGTTAATCCCATAACAACAACCCTGCAAATGCAAATCGAACTTGCCTATGCACGGGTTGCATTAGCAGAAAATCGGTTAGATGAAGTGAATAACCGTTTAAGCCATATTACCCCTGATGCTCTCCCCAGTAACGTGCGGGCGCAATACTATCAATTACAAGCAGAAATTTTAGCGACGCAAGGTAATCGGATAGAAGCGGTTAGAATGTTAGTACAGGTTGATGATTTATTAGAAAAAGACCCGTTTGAAGGGCGGAATAATCAACAAAATATTTGGCGTACCTTATCCATGATTTCCCCACAAGAGTTAGGGAAACTATCATTAATTCAAGGGGATATATTCTCAGGTTGGGTGAGTTTATCCCAAATTACACAAACCACCCCCAGCAATCAACTTGCACAAAGCATTAACACGTGGCGGAATAGCTACCCCAATCATCCCGCAAACCGTTATATTGTGGCAACTCTCTTACGTGGTGGTAGCAACAGTGTTGCGGGGAATCAGTCCAACACAACGCAAAATAACAACTTTTCAGGACAACAAATTGCATTATTATTACCGCTAACGGGCAATTTTAAACCCCAAGCAGAAGCGATTCGTGATGGGATTTTTGCCATGCTATACAACACAACAGGGCAACAACCCCGCATTAATGTCTATGATACTAATGCAAGCAATGTATTACAGGTATATCAACAAGTCACTGCAAAAGGTGATGTCAGTTTTATCATTGGTCCTTTAGAAAAAGAAGCCGTTAAAACACTGGCGACAAGTCAATCTCGCCTACCTGTGCCAACCCTTGCCCTTAACTATATTGATGTACCTGTTAATACGGCTAATTTCTATCAATTTGGACTTTCTCCTGAAGACGAAGCCAGCAATGTCGCCAGTCGCGCATGGGCAGATGGGTATCGTGCGGCAGCCGTTTTATACCCTGAAACAGAATGGGGCGGGCGGGTGCTGAATGCCTTTCGGATGGAATGGCAAAAACGAGGCGGGCAAATTGCAACCATTGAAGCCTATAAAAATGATTTCAGTGCACCTGTTAAACGTATCGCCACAAATCCCACGGTTAACATGGTCTTTATGGCAGGATTTTCCCAACAACTGCGCCAATTACGCCCTTACTTTGACTACTACGCTGCCACTCGTTTACCTATTTACAGCACCTCACATGTCTATACAGGCGCACCCAATCCACAAGTGGATAAAGACCTCAACGGCGTGATTTTTGGCGATATGCCTTGGATTATTGCACCCGATGCCCAAGCCCAACAACTACAAACCATGTTAGGCAACAGCATGAATGATAAAACCGCGCAATTTAAACGCTTATATGCTTTTGGGATTGATGCTTACCAATTGACTCAACAAGTACAAGCCCTTGCAAACCAACCCTATCGTCAATGGCAAGGACAAACAGGGCTTTTATCTTTAGACGCTACAAGTTCTGTACGTCGCCAATTAGTCTGGGCGCGTTTTGTCAATGGCATACCCACCAATTTACAAAGTGGATACAACCTACAATGAACCTTATTCCCCGTTTATCTAAAGGACGCTGGGCGGAAGAACTCGCGCAACAATACCTGATACAACGGGGACTCACCCCATTAACACAAAACTATCGTTGCAAATGGGGAGAAATTGACCTCATTTTGCGCGATGGCAACATACTAGTCTTTGTTGAAGTGCGTTACCGTCAACACCAACAATATGGCGGTGGCATTAGCAGTATTACTGCACAAAAACAACAACGTATTGCAAGCACTGCACAACATTACCTGCAACAACAACGCTTTGTTCAACTCCCTACCTGCCGTTTTGATGCCGTGATACTCAGTCATTCTGCAACAAATACAGCCCCCGACATTCTCTGGCTAAAAGATGCTTTTCGCTTAACTTGAACACCTGTTAATGTAATATATTAAAGTTATTAATAAGTGTCGCTCCCCTAAAAAAAATCTAGTAAACTCATACCTTGTAGGGATAATCCCGTACATTTCTGAATTGTTTTAATTATAAAAAAAATCAAAAACTATCAAATACCTTAAGTGCAAATTACTACTTTACGAGTCAATTAACGTGGAACACATACTAGTCGAACGTCTGCAAAAATTGGAAGATGAACAAATCCGCCAAGAGAAAGAATTACGTCTGTTAGAAATCCAGTTTAAAAAAAATCTACCTCTTTCCGCTATCGGTAGAGACAGCATCCCTACTTTGTCCCGTTAACAAACGCTAACGGTCATTTCCTACGCTATTCTTCTTTAGAATAAACATCCCAGCCCCTATATTTTTCAAACACAAGTGGGCAACTGTTTTTTACACACTATCGAATCTATCGTTGTAACTGACTGACTTATAAATTATTTAAAGTCTCTATGGGAGCTAACCAACCCCATAAAATGGCTTATAATTTGCTTGATGATAGATTTTGTAGCAACTGCAATATACTTGTCATATTAAGGTTAATAGTTTGAATGATATGAACACAGCACAACAAGATTGGACAACTGTGCACACTATCAATTCTAAAAGGAAAAGAATGATGAAGACGAAAACGGAAATCGAACTAGAAGAACGTCTTAAAAAGCTTGAAGAAGAACAATCACGTCAAGAGTTTGAATTGCGTGATTTAGAAGAAATTACCCGTTTAGAAAACTCCCTTTCTGAAAATGAACCGCTTACAGTGACGCAATCAGCAACCGCAACACATGAAAAAATAGGCAAAGATGTAGAACGTTTAGAACACGACCTTGAGACTATCAACCAAGTTGCTTTAGCAGAAATGCCAAGACCCTTGGCGCAAAAAAAAACGTCTGACCCCTTTGTCTTTGATGATAGTGCATTCACTTTAGAATTACCCGAAACTCAAGAAAATAAAGGTGCGGAAACAGGTTACATCATTTGTTTATTGTTTAATCAGAATAAACCTACCGAATGGGCAGAAGAAGGTGGCGGTGGATGGCGTGAAGCAGGCAAAGGATTTTGCTATGCAACCATCGCACAAGCAAAAATACGTTTAGACGCATTACGCGCAAAATGGCCAGATTATCCCATTGAAATGCGCAAACGTATATAACACCTTAAAATAGTTGCAAATATTGGTAGGAAATTTTGCATTAACACATCAATAAATTGATTCACACGTAGTTGACCTGCTTACGTGTTCGCAAACAAACGCTATACCCCCCCGCAAAAAAGCTGATAAACCATTCAGCACCAACCTTATTTATGTCTAAGTTTTAATACCCATATTAATAACAAATGATACAACAAGCCTTGCCAAATAGACCCCAATGCTTGTAGATTGCCTGATAACGCGCAAAACCCCTACAATACGATTAACAACAATATTATTTTGTATTTTTTTAAGGTTACGATATGACTGAAGCAGCCACAATGACACCCAACACCGCAAACACAGATAGCGTCGATAATATAGAAAAGAAACCCGCGCCGAATTTTATTCGTCATATCATCAATGAAGACATTCGGACAAATAAACACAATGGAAAAGTTGCAACCCGCTTTCCGCCCGAACCCAATGGCTACCTACATATTGGACATGCAAAATCCATCTGCCTCAATTTTGGATTAGCCTTAGAATACAACGGCATTTGCTACATGCGTTTCGACGATACCAATCCCAGCAAAGAAGAAATGGAATATGTCGAAAGCATTAAACGTGATGTACATTGGTTAGGCTTTGATTGGGGTGAAGGCAACTTGCGCCACTCCTCCGATTACTTCGACCAACTTTACGACTACGCAGTACAACTGATTAAACTGGGTAAAGCCTATGTTTGTAGCCTAAGCCCTGAAGAAATCCGCGCCTATCGTGGCACACTCACCGAAGTTGGCAAAGACAGCCCCTATCGTAACCGCTCTATTGAAGAAAACTTAGCCCTGTTCGAAAAAATGCGCTGTGGCGAATTTGAAGAAGGTCAGCAAGTGCTACGGGCGAAAATCAACATGCAATCGCCCAATATCAACATGCGCGACCCCGTCATTTATCGCATCAAAAAAATGTCCCACCACATGACAGGCGACAAATGGTGTATTTATCCCATGTATGACTATACCCATTGCCTTTCCGACATGTTAGAAGGCATTACCCACTCAATTTGCACCTTAGAATTCGAAGACCACCGCCCCTTATACGACTGGGTTTTAGACGAATTACAAACCCCTTGCCACCCACAACAAATTGAATTTGCCCGTTTATCACTCAATTACACCGTCATGAGTAAGCGCAAACTCAATGAATTAGTGATGAATAACTACGTCAATGGCTGGAGCGACCCCCGTTTACCCACTATCAGCGGTTTACGTCGTCGTGGTTATACCCCTGCCGCCATTCGTGATTTCTGCGAACGGATTGGCGTAACCAAATCCGATACCTGTATCGACATGGCATTATTAGAAACCTGCGTGCGCGAAGACCTCAACAATACCGCTCCCCGCGCTTTCTGCGTACAACGTCCCTTAAAACTCATCATTGATAACTATCCTGAAGGACAAGTCGAATACATGGAAGCCCCATGGTTAGCAGAAAAACCCGCGTTAGGTACACGTAAAATTCCATTTACCCGCGAGCTTATCATTGAACAAGAAGATTTTATGGAAAATCCGCCGAAAGGCTATTTCCGTTTGCAACCCAATGGCGAAGTCCGTCTGCGCTATGGTTATATTGTCAAATGTGTAAGCGTTGATAAAGACCCTACTACGGGCGAAGTGCTGGCAGTTCACTGCACCTATGACCCAGAAACCCGCCACGGTATGCCCCAAAGCAACCGCAAAGTCAAAGGCACAATTCACTGGTTATCTGCCACCCAATCGCTTCCTGTTGAAATACGCTTATATGACCGCTTATTTAACGTTGCAGACCCAGACGGCGCAGGCGGAGACTATAAAGACCATTTAAACCCCGAGTCGATGGTGATTCTAACCAATAGTCGAGTTGAACCTGATTTAGCGACGGCAAAGCCTGAAGACCATTATCAATTTGAACGATTAGGCTATTTCTGTGTGGACGAATACGATAGTAAACCCACGCAATTAGTGCTTAATCGCACTGTCACCTTGCGCGATACATGGGCAAAGGTAGAAAAGAAAGGCGGTTAAATGTTGTAGGGTGGAATAGCGAAGCGTATTCCACCTTGAAATTCTGCAAAAACTGAGCAAAAACAGATTATAAATCGTATGGTGGAATACGCTTCGCTATTCCACCATACGTTTTTTAGTTGAAAAATTCTAAAAGGTTTTCGCCACTCGCCGAACTAGCGTTACCTGAGTTCAGCGAGTTTCTTTTAAAAAGACAACAGCTTATCTGAATCAGAATTCACAGAATTTAAAATCCTTAAACCAAAAAATTAAGGTGAATCATGCTTTTTAATTCTGCTAATTCTGAAAATTCTGTGAATTCTGATTCAGACAAAAAACCTGCTAGGGTTTAAAAATCTAGCAGGTCTTTGTTTTTTTATAAAACTCGCAGAACTCAAGTTAAAAACGTAACAATCGCCTGAATCACGGTTGCAGGTTCTAAGGTTTGTAAACAACGGCTATCACTGTCTCGATGACGGTCACAGCCTTCTTGATGACAAGGCACACAATCCCCCGCACCTTGAATTAAAAATACATTCCCGCAACGTTGCGACCCTTGCTTTAAAAATGGAGGACTATCTGCTTGATAATCTGAGGGATATGGCGACCATTTAACAGGGTTAGTCGGGCCATATAATGCTACTGTTGGCACACCCACCGCCGCCGCTAAATGAGTGACTGCAGTATCAGGACCGATATAAATTTTTGCATGATTTAATAAAGTCGCTACTTCAGAAAATTGTAATTGTCCTGCTAGATTAACAACAGAATCAGGCATTTTTTGCATAGCTTCGCTTAAATACTTTAATTCTGTTTCCCCACCCCCGCCCGTCAAAATAATTTTTAATCCTCGCTGATGTAAATAATGGGCAATATTCGCCCAACCTGCCAATGTCCAGCGTTTATAACGCCACATCGGCAGTAGGTGCAAAACAGCGTAAGGTGTTTTTTGCCATGCAAAAGGTAAACAAGTGGATAATTGAGCAATATCAGTCGGTAAACTGGGGGCGACAACGGCTGAATAACGTGGAATGGCTAATACATCGGCAAGGCGTAAATTTTGCGTGACTGTGTGCGTATTTTCATCATCCAATTCTGTCCAGCCTTGCAATATCCAACGTTTCCATGCTGATTTTTTATCTAAAGGAGGAACAATCGAAACCCGCTGAGGTGCTGCCAGCCAACTGTAAAAAACGGGTCTATCTCCTGCTAAGGTTGAGACAGCTAAATCATAACGGCGGAAAAGTCGTGCAAGTAAGGCGAGATGCTCGCGCCAGTGGGGACGCTCTGCAATTGTTAATAAGTGTTGATAATCAGGATTCCCTTTTAAAATTCCCTCTTTGCCCTTAAACACAAGGACATCAATTTGTGCATCAGGGTAAGCACGGCGCAAGGAACGCAATAAGGGGGTAATTAGTAATACATCGCCAATTTGGCGCGTGGCGATTAATAAAATTTTCTGTGCAGGAAATTTCATCATACAAACATTGAGGGGAAAAAAATGAAACCTCTTATATCACAATTGGCTTTTTGTTTATGCCTTTTTCTCAATCAACAAGTACAAGCAGATTGTTTACCCGTTACAGTGCCACCAGCACTGACAAGCCTTTCTTGCCAATCTTTTATGGATGAAGAAAATTGTCAACAGCTTTGTGTGATTCGAACCGAACAAGAATCGCATTGGTTTCTTTTCAGTCCACAAGCCTACACCCGCACGTTAACTGTGCCTGCTTCTTTTTATGGGGTGAGTGATTTTAAAATTTCGCCTACAGGGGAATGGTTAGCCGTTGCGTCTTCAGGGGAAGGACACCCCGCCATTGATGTTTTTCTGCTCGCGCCATTATTGGTAGAACCGATTGAGGGGCAAACGGTAGAAGCGCGTTATAGCATTAATCCTTATCCGGGTAGTATTGATTTAGAACGTTGGGAAAATGCAAATACGTTATTGATTAATACTGACCGTTGGTTGCCTTATAATACACCGTTATTTCAAGAAAAATTTGCTACTTTCGCGCTTAATGTCACAACAGGGAATTATCACACTGACGATAAAACGTTGACTGACCCTGTGCAATATTACACAGAACAATTGAAAAGGCTCACGGATGATTGGGAAAAACAGGAAGCACGTCGAGCTTTAGAAAAGATAAAAGAAAAGTGAGAAAGCGGTATGAACTTGTCTGAATCAGGATTTTCAGGATTTAAAACCCTCACATAAAAACCCAGTGCGGATGAATCTTGTAAATCCTGTTTCAGGCAATTAAGGCTATTTTTCAAAACTCAAAGTCAATTCAACTAATTAAAAAAGGTTCTCAGTTGTCTTAAATGTTGAATCAGCACTTTTTGTTCAGGGAGGCTTTGTTTTTCGAAAAATTGTTTTAAATAAGCGATATGTGCAGGAAATACTTTTTCGAAAACTGTCACGCCTTCGGGGGTTAAGATGGCATATAAGGTACGGCGGTCGGTTGTTCCTGCAACCCGTTTGACTAATCCTTTTTGTTCTAAGCGGTCGACAACACCCGTTAACGTGCCTTTTGTAATCAGCGTTTTTTCCCCTAATTCTTTAAAAGTCATGCCTTCTGTGTTGCCTAAAGTGGCAATAATATCAAATTGTGCAGGGGTTAAATCAAATTCGGCAATATGTTTCGCTGCACAACTGTTAATTGCTTGGTAGGTAAAAACAAGCTCGCGCATTACGTCTAAAAATCGCTCGCTTGCTGCCATTTTACTGGTGTAAGGGGGTTGTGTCGTGTCATTGTTTTTCATGATAGTTCTAATTAAAACTGTACTTGGTTAATATAATACCTTAACATGAATTTTAAATTTCGCAAGTATTCAGTTTATTGGCAAACAGGGACACGTATCTTTTATTTAAGGGGTTGGATGTTTTGTGGTTGTGTGCAGTAATGGATAAACTTTTACCGTTTTAATAACGTTGTTCGTAACTTGTACAACTTCTATTGCATGTCCTTCTAGGCGTAAACTAGTACCTGGTTCGGGGAAAATTTCGAGATAATCGAGAATAAGACCATTTAAGGTTTTCGCGCCTGTTGTGGGTAAATGCCATTGTAACGCACGATTTAATTCGCGAATGCTGGTACTGCCATCAACCAGATAACTGCCGTCATCTTGGGGATGGACAGAGGGGCTTAGGCTATAAGCAGCAGGGTTAGTATTAAATTCGCCGACAATTTCTTCTAGGATGTCATCTATTGTGACAAGTCCTTGAATATCACCATATTCATTGACAACTAAACCGACTTGTTGACGGTGATGTTGGAAGTTTAACAGTTGGGTATTTAAGGGAGTGCCATCAGGGATAAAGTAAACATCGCGGGCAATTTTTTCTAAACTTTCTTTAGTTAATTCTTTATTTCTAAAAAGTCTGACGACGGTGCGGATATGTACAACACCGAAAACATTGTCAATGCTTTCTCGATATAGCGGTAAGTGGGTATGTTGAATATTGCTTAATTGTTCTATGAGTACGTCGATGGGGTCGTCTAAATCGATGCCAACGATTTCATGACGAGGTACCATAATATCTTCTACGCTGGCTTTTTCTAAATCGAGAATGCTTAAAAGCATTTGTTGATGGCGTTTTGGAATAATGCCTTCTGCTTCGTGGACAACTGTGCGTAGTTCTTCACGACTTAGGCGATAGTTGTTTTTATCTGTGGTTGGGAAGCCAAAAAAAGCGAGTATGGCGTTACCAATCATGTTGGTTGCCCATACGAGCGGATAGAGTAATGTGAGTAAGGGTTTTATCAGGAGAGAGGTAGGAAAAGCAATCCGTTCAGGATAAGTCGCTGCGAGGGTTTTAGGGGTCACTTCGCCAAAGATAAGGATAATAATGGTTAAGACAGAGGCAGCAATTGGAATACCTGCTTCTCCCATTAATTCAATGGCAATCACGGTGGCAATGGAGGAGGCGAAAGTATTGACAAAGTTATTTCCCAGTAGAATAACCCCAATAAGGCGGTCAGGACGTTCTAGTAGGGTTTGCACACGTTGCGCACCACGATGATTTTTCGCTGCTAAATGGCGTAACCGATAGCGATTAATCGCCATCATGCTGGTCTCTGAACCTGAGAAAAAGGCAGAGAATAGAATTAGTAAAGCTAGCGTGCCGAACAATACACTGAGCGGTATATCAGTCAAGGAGTCTAAATCCTTATTGTGATGAAAGAGTGGTTATTTTAGCATTTTTTTATGACAGAGATAAAAGACATGATTTATAGGAATTATATAAAATATTTCTCTGTTTATTCAGCTATTTTTTTATTATCCCTCATTTTTTGAGGGATAGATACTCGCCTTATTTCTGTTTTAACACGCAGAGATAACTTCTTGTACTAAGCCTGCCCCTTCATAAATCAATCCTGTGTACAGTTGTACCAGTTGTGCACCTGCTTGTAATTTTGCTTGTGCATCTTCGGCAGACATAATGCCACCTGCGGCAATAATTGGGATTTTATCTTGTAGTAAACGGTGTAATTCTGCAACGACGGCTGTTGCGCGTTGTGTGAGCGGTTGCCCACTCAAGCCCCCTGTTTCTATTGCGTGTTTTAAGCCTGTTACGGCTTGACGGTCTAGGGTGGTATTGGTTGCAATCACGCCATCAATTTGATGTTTTAGTAGTTTTTCGGCAATGGCTTGTAGTTCTTCTGTATTTAAATCAGGCGCGATTTTGACAACTAAAGGGACGTATTTATGCTGACTATTGGCTAATTCGCATTGTGCTTGTTTTAATGCATTGAGTAAGCGGTCAAGTTCGTCACCATGTTGAAGTTGACGCAAATTAGCGGTATTTGGGGAAGAGATGTTGACCGTAATATAGCTCGCATGTGCATAAACTTTGTGCAAACAATAAAGGTAGTCATCAACCGCATTTTCTATAGGAGTCGTTGCATTTTTTCCGATATTAATCCCAAGAATACCGCGATATTGCGCACGAGCAACATGAGTGAGTAAGGCATCAACACCAGCATTATTAAATCCTAAGCGATTAATCAGTGCGCGAGCAGGTGGTAAGCGAAATAAGCGCGGTTGTGGATTGCCTGCTTGTGGGCGTGGGGTAATCGTGCCGATTTCGATAAAGCCAAAGCCTAAACTGGCAAGTCCATCAATATATTCGCCATTTTTATCTAATCCCGCTGCTAATCCAACGGGGTTGGGAAAAGTTAAGCCCATCACTTGGCGCGGTTTTGTTGGGGGAGTTGAGAAAATGAGGCGGTTGAGTTTTAGATGATGGAGGCGTTGCAGGGTAGAGAGGGTGAAATGATGGGCGGTTTCTGGTGCGAGTTGGAATAGTAAGGGACGAATTAAGGGATAAAGGTGCATGGATTTTAGTAAAAAATATTGTTAATGAATGGTTTCACTGAATAGTGGCAAGGTAAAGTAGAAGAGACAGCCATCACCGATTTGGCTTTCAATACCGACATTACCATTTAATTTAGAAATGATTTGTTGCACGATAGATAATCCTAAGCCATGCCCTGTATGGTCGCCATTAGATAGACGTGCAAAGGGAATAAATAATTTTTTTTGGTCTTCCAGACTGAGACCTTGCCCGTTGTCTTTGACTGAAAACTTAACGTAGTTATTTTGAATATTGGCGGTAATAATCAGATGTGGCGGACGACCACTGTATTTTAAGCCATTAATTAAATAATTTGCCCAGACTTCTTCTATCCACGGCGCGTAACCCATTGCTAATGGAAACTCTTTTGGATATTCAATAATTCCTTGATATTCTTTACGAATATACTCCACCCGATGTAATACACTTTGTAGGATTCCGCTCATATCCAGCGGTAAACAAATCACTTCTTGATTACTAGAAACACCTGCTAGCATTAACAAAGCTAAGATAATTTCATTCATTTGTTTAGCAGATTGCTCAATTAAATGAATATTTTCAATATCATCCGCATCAACAACATTACTTTCTTGAAATTTTTCTTTTAAAACATCAATTAAACCGAGAACACCCGCTAAGGGGGCTTTTAAATCGTGGGCAACGGTACGCGCGAAGGCTTCGGCTTCTAAATTACGTTTTTCTAATTGTTGCTGAAGACGAATAACGCTGAGATGGGTATTGATGCGGGCTAAAAGTTCGGCATGTTGGAAAGGTTTCGTAATATAATCCGCAGCCCCTAGTTCAAATCCTTTAATTTTTTCATTTAAGTCAGTTAATGCAGTCATAAAAATAATAGGAATATTTTTAGTTTCTTCAGCTTGCTTTAATTGTTGACAGGTTTCAAACCCATTTAAACCAGGCATCATAATATCTAATAAAATTAAATCAGGCTTTGCATATTGAGCCGTTTTAATACCTTGTTCACCATCCCGCGCAATTAATACTTTAAAGCCCGCATCTGTTAAAAAACTTAGCAACAATTTAATGTTATCTAAAAAATCGTCAATAATTAACAAGGAACTTTTGGAATTGATATCTGTATTCATAATCTATTTTGATTTTTATCAAAAACACAGGATTGTTTTAATAGGAACGAGTCATCTTAACAATGATAGATGTGCTTAAACAATAGGTGAAATCGTTCTCACACACGATTTAGATAACTCAATAAACGTCGTTTTATCCACCGACTCATTCAGTAACAAGACCAATCAGGACATCCATGACATTAGTCCCTGTTGCACCTGTATAGATTAAATCATTTGTCTGTTCTAAGAACTGTCCTGCATTGGCTTTCTGCAAATGCTGTACACAATCTAAACCCAAAATTTCCCCCCGCGCAACCGTTCCACTATCCACTAATGCACCCGCCACTTTATTATTACCATCTTCACCATCAGTACCCGCAGCCAGCAGATAAATACCAAATTGTCCCAATAACACTCGTGCAGCAGATAAGGCAAGCATTTGACAACGCCCGCCTTCCCCAACTACAGCAGGTAACTGTACCGTTGTCTCACTCGACCAAATGTAAACCCCCTGTGTTGCATCAAGCAGAAAATTGGCAATTTTCTCTCCTGCTTTAATTGCATCTCCTTGAATAAATTCACTTTGAATATAAGGCGTATAACCCCGTGCCTGCGCCGCTTTTATAATGGCATGACGCGCAATAGACGGACTTGCAATTAAAAAATGTTGAATATTTGCATAACAATTCAGCGGACAAGTTGGCTCTGTTCCGCGCAATAACGCATTAATCCAATCAGGCAAATGAGAAGGAATATGCTCATGATTAGAAGGCACTAATAATCCTGAGCCAATAACTTGCAAATCGTCTTGAGGCACATCCGAAATTAATAAATTCATCACGGGATGTCCCACCAAATAATGTGCTAAACGTCCGCCTTTTATCTGCGATAGATTCTTGCGCACACTATTCATTGCCTGAATATTCAAACCACTGGCTAATAACCACTGATTCACTGCTTGTAAAGTCTCTAAATTAACGCTTGCAATGGGTACTTCAACCAAAGAAGAAGCCCCACCCGAGACAAGACACAAAACGGGATATTTAGGCGGTAAGGCATGAATAAACTGCAATAATTCCTCACCTGCTCGCAAACTATCCACATTTGGAACAGGGTGTGCGGATTCAAGACACACCGCCCCAAATGCCTGTAATTCTGCCTGATTGATATAACCATACTTACTGATTACCAATCCACAAGTAATCTGCGCCCCCAACACCTCATAAGCCCCTAACGCCATTTCTGACGCAGCTTTACCAATCGCAATTAAAGCACAAGGCGTTTCCATGACATGCTGACGCAAAAAATTTGCAGTCTGATTTCGCCCATTCACTGCCAAAAGTGCCGCGCGATAAAACGCTAATAAATGCTGACGATAAACATTCGGCATCATAAATAACCTATAAAATTTAACTAATTAATTAGCTCTATTTTAAGACTTTTGTCAGGTCTTTTTTTTGTCTGAATCAGAATTCACAGAATTTTCAGAATTAGCAGAATTAAAAACAATTAAAAACATAATTTTTTATTCTTTTAATTTTCTTGTCTTTTTAATTCTGAAAATTCTGATTCAGACAATGTTTTAATCTTCTCTGGTCAACCCTTTTCACCTGTTCCGACAGACCTACTAGGTTTTCAAAACCTAGCAGGTCTTTTTTTGTCTGAATCAGAATTCACAGAATTTTCAGAATTAGCAGAATTAAAAACAATTAAAAATATAATTTTTTATCCTTTTAATTTTCTTGTCTTTTTAATTCTGAAAATTCTGATTCAGACAATGTTTTAATCTTCTCTGGTCAACCCTTTTCGCCTGTTCCGACAGACCTGCTAGGTTTTCAAAACCTAGCAGGTCTTTTTTTTGTCTGAATCAGAATTCACAGAGTTTTCAGAATTAGCAGAATTAAAAACAATTAAAAACAATTAAAAACATAATTTTTTATTCTTTTAATTTTCTTGTCTTTTTAATTCTGAAAATTCTGATTCAGACAATGTTTTAATCTTCTCTGGTCAACCCTTTTCACCTGTTCCGACAGACCTACTAGGTTTTCAAAATTTAAGCCTACTGTCTTAACTGTGCTAACACCGCGACTAATGGCTCAGGTAAGGGGGCTTTAACCGTCAATGGCTTCTGCTCAGGTAACTGAATGGTCAACTCAGCCGCATGTAAAAACAATCGATTAAGCCCTTGTTGACGTAACGCCCGATTAAAATCCTCATCCCCATACTTCTCATCTCCCGCAATGGGATGACCTTCATGGCTTGCATGAACACGAATTTGATGAGTTCGCCCTGTCACAGGATGCACTTGTACTAACGTCGCTTTCTCAAAACACTCCACAACCCGAAACTCACTCAATGACGGCTTGCCCTCAACATGAACACGCACTACCCGCTCACCTGACTGCAATACATTTTTACGCAATGGTGCATTAACCTGTTTCGTCCGTGCTGACCATTTCCCCCGAACTAAGGCGATATACTGCTTATTCATATCCGCCTCACGCAAAAATGCATGTAACTGACGCAAAACGCTTGCCTTCTTCGCAACCATCAAACACCCAGATGTTTCACGGTCTAAACGATGCACCAACTCCAAAAAATTCGCATCAGGATACAAAGCCCGTAAGCCCTCAATCACGCCATACTGAACCCCGCTACCTCCATGCACCGCCAAACCAGACGGTTTATTAATCACCAACAACTTTGCATCTTCATACAAAATAGACGCTTGCAACGTCTCTAAAACCTGCTGATGTGGTGTAACCGCTGTACGTGTCGCTGTCTGCACAGGCGGTAAACGTACAACATCGCCCGCCTGCAAACGATAATCAGGCTTAATCCGCCCTTTATTAACACGCACCTCGCCACTACGTAAAATTCGATAAACATGACTTTTCGGCACACCCTTCAACTGCGTGAACAAAAAATTATCAATCCGCTGCCCTGCATGGTTATCTGTTACCTCAAGATAACTAACCTGTGTTTTTTCAGTACTCAATTGATTACCCTAATAATCATCCCAACCACAACCCACGAATCGCCGCAATACCCACAGCCCCAGCCTGTTGCGCAACTGTTAAATCAGCTTTCTGCAAACCACCCAATGCATACACAGGACAAGTTGCCCGCTGCACCAATGCATTAAACTGCGCCCATCCTAATGGCACACTATCAGGATGCGATGCAGTCGCTAAAACAGGACTTAATAACACAAAATCCGCTTTAATTCGTGTTGCCTGCTGTAAATCGGCTAAACCATGACACGATGCAGACACCCAACGAAATCCCATTAACGGCTGGGCTTGTGCCTGCAAACGATGACTATTTAAATGCACCCCATCGCTACCTAAACGCAATGCTAACGCGGGGTCAGTATTTAAAACACACATCGCTTCTACGGCTCGACAACAGCGCAATACCTCACTTGCCAAATCTGCATAGTCTGCAATAGATAACTGCGTTGCTCGAAATTGTACCAAGCGTATCCCCCCACTTGCTAAAACTCTTGTTAAACTCGCTAAAAAAGAATGTTTTTCTATTGGCTCAGGAGTCACAAGATAATAAGGAGGTAAAACAGAACTCATATTAAAATTACCGAATAAAAAACTTTAAATAATAAATAGCTACATGCGAATATCAAAAAGTAAAACAGATATTCCCTTGATAACGAAAAATTTTAATCCATTTCGACATCATCTTGCGAATAAAGACTACTTTGTTATAGAATTCGCGTTCCTGAAATGTTGTTAGTCAGCCGACATAGCTCAGTTGGTAGAGCAACTGATTCGTAATCAGTAGGTCGGAGGTTCGATTCCTCTTGTCGGCACCAATACTTACATGATACCTGATTATTTTTCTCTCTGGCGTGTAGGCACTATGTAGGCAAAAAATCGTGGTTTTTTTGGTTTTGAAATCAATCCGCCACGGTCTTTGAGTTTTTTACATGGACGTGACCTAAAGTGGCAGTGGAAGTGACAAGTTGGTTTAAAAATGATGCCCGTTAATTCGGGTTTTTTCGTGCCCAATGAAATATATATATGTCTTAACATATATATAGTAAACGCACTATAAGACGATGCGAAGGACTGGCAGTCCTAAATTTAAATCACCTTATGATACGTTTACTATAGAACCGATTTGAAATGTTTAAAAAGAAGCGGGTCGTTTAATCATAAGTCTGATAAAACACAGTTTTAGCATTAGCATTCTCAAGAGTCCGTTCAAAGTTCTTAACTAAGGACTTACATCGCTCAACCCAAGCATTAGAACGTTCTACTACCCATCTTGCTTTAACAGGTACAAAGCCTGTTTTACCTTTTATCTTAGGCTTCAAATAGGTTCTATCAATAACGCTTTTTCAATTTCCCTAAAAAAACGCCTATGTCCCGTTATCTCGTCGGTATCGACTTAGGCACAACGCACACCGTTGTTGCCTACCACGATACACAGCAACCCAATCAAAAAATTCAGCTTTTTAACATTGCACAATTAGTCAGTGCGGGCGAAATTGCATCACGTCCTTTATTACCCTCCGTGCGTTACCATCCCACAGATGGGGAATTTTCTGCGGATGTTTTACAACTGGGTAGCGGTAATTTAGCGATAACAGCAGATAATCCCCCCGCCATTTTTGGCGAATTTGCCCAACAACTCGGTGCAAAATCTCAAGGGCGTTTCATTCATAGTGCAAAAAGCTGGTTATCACATCCGCACGTTGACCGCACCGCACCAATTTTGCCATGGGGAGGCGTGGAAGGCGTGGCGAAAATTTCCCCCCTTCATGCCAGTGCCAGCTATTTAGGTTATATCCGCCATGCGTGGAATCAACAATTTCCACAAAACTTATTAGAAACACAAGAAATTATCCTCACTGTTCCCGCTTCATTTGATGAAAGTGCGCGACGTTTAACCGTCACTGCTGCCCAACTTGCAGGTTTAAACGCCGTCCATTTATTAGAAGAACCCCAAGCTGCCTGTTACGACTGGTTATATCGACATCAGCAAAATTTAAAAACTGCGCTAAAAGATAGCCGTTTATTGCTCGTCTGCGATGTTGGCGGAGGCACAACCGATTTAACCTTAATTAAAATTCATACAGATACACAGGGACAACCACAATTAACCCGTATCGGTGTCGGTGAACACCTCATGCTAGGTGGGGACAATATGGATTTAACCCTTGCCCATCTCGCAGAAAGTCGTTTAACCCCCACAGGGGAAGCCCTAAGCAGTGCCAGCCTTGCCCAATTAATGCTACAAACCCGCAAGGCAAAAGAACAACTATTAGGGGAAAATGCGCCCGAAAATAGCAATGTCACCCTATTAGGCTCAGGCTCTCGCCTGATTGCACAAGCAAAAACTACCAGTTTTAGCCGTGAAGAAGTTCGCCACAACTTACTAGAAGGCTTTTTTCCATCAGTCAGTGCGGAGACTTTTCCACAAAAACGCCGCACAGGCTTGGTCGAATTTGGCTTACCCTATGCCCAAGACCCTGCGATTACTCGCCATATCGCCCATTTTCTCGCACAACACACCCCCACCGCCCGTGAAGCATTAGGCATAACAGATGCTACTCCCGCCTTTCCTGATACCTTATTGTGCAATGGTGGCGTGTTTCATAGTGGCTTGATACAACAACGTTTAATCGATATTTTGGCACAATGGCGTGGGCAAACACCACAATTATTAGACAATCCACACCCAGATTTAGCCGTTGCTTATGGCGCGGTAGCTTACGCACTCGCACGACGTGGCGAACAACTAAAAATCGGCGGTGGCTCTGCACGCAGTTATTTTTTAGCCTTAGAAACGGATTCCGCGCAACCGCAAGGGGTTTGCATCTTACCCAAAGGCACAGAAGAAGGGGCAGAAATCGCCTTAACCGAACACCGTTTCGCGCTCAACATTGGGCAACCTGTGCAATTCCATCTTTACGCCACAACACACGATACCCTTTATCAAACAGGGGAATTAACCACACTAAATCCTGAAATTTTCAGCGTCTTACCGCCCCTTATTGTGGCGATGGATACCCAGCAGGCAAAAACTAGCATTCCTGTTGCGTTATCCGCTGTACTCAGTGAAGTCGGCACAATCGCCTTACAATGTCGTGCGTTAGATAATCCTGCACAACAATGGCAATTAGAATTTCAACTGCGCGGACAAGCCAATACCGTTTTATCAAATGCGGTTCATCCACGCTTTACGGAAGCCATCGCATGGATAGAAACCTTTTACGGTACACGCGATAAAGCCACCGTACAACAATCGGTTAAAAACTTACGGAATGAGTTAGAAAAAGTCTTAGGGCAACGGGAACAATGGGAAACCGCTTTATTGCGACAACAAGCCGATGTTTGGTTGACAACCGCCTTAAGCCGTCGCCGTCGCTCTGCCGACCACGAACGTTTATGGCTAAATTTAACAGGCTTTTGCCTACGCCCTGGTTTAGGCTATCCCTTAGATGACTGGCGCATTCAACAACTGTGGGCAATTTACCCGCAAGGGATTCAATATAAAGAAAACGCCCAAAATTGGGCAGAATGGTGGACGATATGGCGACGAGTCGCGGGCGGTCTAGCCCCTGAGACACAACAACAGCTTTACCAATCGTTAAAACCCTATTTTGCAACAGTACAAAAACGCTTGTATAAACAACACATTGCTGATTTAAAAAAGAAAGGTTATGAAGAAGTTATCCGTTTAATTGCCAGTTTAGAACAATTAGACCCTGCGGATAAAATCAGTGTTGGCGACTATTTATTAACCCGTTTACAACAGAGCGAGGAATCCGATAATGCATTTTGGGCATTAGGACGAATTGGCGCACGAGTCCCAAGTTATGGCAGTGTGCATTATGTTGTTCCTGTCGCTGTGGTGGAAAAATGGTTAATCGCTTTAATGCAATTTAATTGGAAAACGCACCCATTAGCGGGTTTAGCAACGACTTTATTAGCGCGAATGAGTGGCGATAGAGAACGCGATATTAACCTCACGTTACGCCAAACGGTGATAAAGACTTTAAACGAGAATAAAGCCCCTTTAAGTTGGATAGCCTTAGTCGAAACTGTGAAAGAATTAGAGGTAAGCGATGCACAAAAAGTCTTTGGCGAATCGTTACCGTTGGGGTTGATGTTGTTGTAGCGAAAGTATTGAGAGAACTTAAAAGTGATTTAACCTGAGTTTAGCGAGTTTTATAAAAAAAACAGAGACCTGCTAGGTTTTCAAAACCTAGCAGGTCTGTCGGAACACGCGAAAAGGTTTGAAGGATTGGCAGAGATTATTCTCTTATTTTTCATCGGGATTCATCAGACAAGCTGTTGTCTTTTCAAAAAATCTCGCAGAACTCGCGTTAAAATAAAAAAACCTGAATCAGGATTAAAATGATTCAGGTCTTTTAAATGGTTTCTAGCCAACAATGAACGCTTATTTTTCATCTAAGCGTGTGACACCACGCCATGATTCATTGGGGGGGGTTGTAATAAAGTGTTGACAACGTTCGATATAAATATTTATCACTTTATCACCTTGCAACACCGTTTTCAGTTCTAAAAATTGTTCTAAGGCTTCTTGCCATTGATAACGTTTATAGCACTCTAAGGCTTGCATATATTTATTTAAATAAGTAACTTTCATATCACGCAAGGGCTGCGGGTCAACGTCAAAAACTTCATAAACGGTAATTGCTTCTTCCTTTCCCTTAACTTGTACGGTGTCAATTTCACGAATCAAGAAACGTTCAGGATTTTGTAACTGCTGATAAGTTGGTGAAGTAATGCCGATAGTAATACCATATTGCTTGGTTAAGCCTTCCATACGTGATGCAAGATTAACAGTGTCGCCAATTACCGTGCTTTCCATCCGACTTTCAAAACCAATCGTGCCGAGAATTAATGCACCTGTGTGGATTCCAACCCCAATCGACAGCGGTTTTTCGCCATTGTTTTGACGATATGCATTGTATTCCTGTAAACGGTTTAACATGCCAACCGCCGCCAGTACGGCATCATCTGCAACCCCAACATGACTACCAGAAAATAACGCCATAATGGCATCACCGATATATTTGTCGATAAAACCGCCATTCTCCGTAATATTAGGGCCAATAAAGTCTAAATAGTCATTTAAGAAATGGAAATTATCTTCAGGTGTCATGGTTTCTGATAATGTCGTAAATGAACGAATATCAGAAAAGAGAACGGACATATTTTCTTGTGAGGCATCGCCTAGCACAACATCTTCAATCTCTTTTTTTCCTAAGCGTAATAAGAATTCAGTTGGAACGAAGCGTTTAAACGCGATATTTTTCTGTTCAATTTTTTCGTAATTGCGCACATTTTCAATAGCAACCGCTGCTTGTGAAGCAAGCGAGAAAACTATTTCTATCTGGTTATTTGCAAAGGGAATAGAGTCACCTGTTTTAGGGTCTATTGGGTTAATCAGTTGTAATACTCCAACTGCGTTTTGCATCCGATCCAGTAATGGTACAACCAATAATTCTTGAATAACATATCCTTTAAATAAGTTATAAATATCTTTATCTCGTTCTGGGTCAAAATCTTCTTTAAAATCGGCTTTGCTGGTTAATATCTGTTGGGTACGTGCACTATAAGCGACGTATTTTTGTTCTTGAATATTAATTGCGGGTAGATGAATTGGTTGCGCATAAGCTCCGCCTAAAAAGAGATTTAAGGATTTATTTTGAATGATTTCAAAATTCAGTTGTTCATCCTCTAAGATGTAGAGCGTGCCACCGTCTGCATTTGTCACACTACGCGCTTCAGAGACAAAGAGTTCTAAGAGTTTAACTAAGCTATTTTCTCCTGATAAAGCCGTCCCAACACGGGTTAATGTTTCCACGGTGTTTTTTAAAACACGGTCGGCTTCTTTTTCCTTTGTAATATCGCGGATGAGGATAACTGAGCCGATGTATTTAGAGCCAACATATTCGCTGGTATCAGAGAGTGTATCTTTTTGAATAATGGCAGTTGCTACTGCTTGCCCGATACGGTTATCAACAAGACGAATTTCCGCGCCATAGACTTCACCGATACTATTCATAACTTTTTTGGCTAATTCAGCGGCTTCCGCATCGTTAAAAATCTCTTGGCAGTCCTTGCCGAGCATATCGCGTCTTTCAGGAAACATTGCTAAAAAGGCAGGGTTATAACGAATTATTTTCCCTTCTTTATCAGTAACTAATAACCCATCTGCCATGTTGTCGATAATAGCTGTCATGTGAGCAAGTGTGTTTTGCAATTTACGGGTTGCATCTTGTACACGTTGTTCTAGGGTATTAAATAATTCTTGTAGCTGACGTGACATGCTGTTAAATGAATGGGCAAGAATGCCGAATTCATCTTTTAAGTCCATGATAATTTCATAGGATAAATCACCCGAGGTGACACGCTCGACTCCATTCAATAATTTATAGATGGGAATTAGAATGCTACGGGCAAGCAGATAGCCAAAAATAGAGGCAACGATAATGCATAACAGCATGAGAACGACAAGATTAATCACGGCTTGTTTTGTTGTTTCTACATATTTATCGGCGGAAACACTGACCCCTAATAAAGCAATGGGGTTGTTATTAATATCGTTAATCGTTTTATATTCAGCCAATTGACCGCCATAACGGACATCCATATCTTGCACATTTTGGCGAATACGGAGAGCTTTAAAATAACTTTCGGCTTTGATTTGTGGTTTGTTTTCTAAATGAGCCGTCGTAAAGCTAATCGCTTCCGCGTTGTAATAAATGGCGGCAGTCAGTTCTAATAAGTTTTCTATATCGCTGACAACTCTGGTATTTTGATTTAAAACATAGCGTGTGAGAATAATACCAACAATTTCAGGTTGGTTTTTGCTTGCTATATCGGCATTAGCACTACGGACAACTTCACTTTTAAATAAAGGACTTGCGACAGAAATAGCAATAAATTTTTGTAAATTATCAACTTCGACTAACTCTGTTGCTGCAATGGTTTTATGTTGGCTAAGTACATAATCTACTAGGGCATTTTTTTCAAAATTATGTTCTTTTTCTAGTGCTAAGTAGTTCTGATGTGTGGTTTGTGCAATCAGCTTTTTTTCAGGGTCAACGATGATAATTTGAGAAAGCTGTTTATTTTTAAGCGTGTCACCAATATATTGATTAATCTTATTTTTTATGGAGAAGTTTACCAGAACTTGCAAACTTCTGTCCGCTGCAAGTGTGTGTGTCATCTCTTCAATTTCAGCAACTTTATTTTGATAGATAAGATAGGCAACGCGCATATTTTTCTTCATATTTTCAAGTGCTTCTACTTCTATTTTATCGGTAAAGTAGTAGATTGAAACAATCGTTGTTGAAATGGTTGATATACACGTCACAATAAAGAAAGAAAGCAAGAGTTTGCTCTTTAATTTGAGATTTTTAAACACAAATGGTTCTCCCATTATGACCATATTAATCACCACCACGCGCTATTATTAATATCATGAAAAATATACGTTTTTATTTTTAATTTATCGATAACCCATTAAACAAATATGCAAGATACATGCTTGTTTAATGGGTTAAAAACGTGTGTGAGTTTTTATGTGTATTTTATTCAGCGATGAAGGTGGTGTTATGCATTGCTTAAGGATTGTAATCTTGTTAAGGGTTTATCCATGATAGGTAAGTGAAAAATGGCAGAAATAACCGCAAGTACAATAGAAAATAGCCATATCATGTCATATGAATGTGTTAGCTCAAAGACATAACCGCCTAGCCATGCTCCCAGAAAACTGCCTACTTGGTGACTAAAAAAGACGATTCCAAATAACATCGCAAAATATTGTGTGCCAAAAATTCGCGCGACTAAGCCACTTGTTAGCGGTACAGTACCTAACCAAAGAAAACCAATAGCGGCTGAAAAAGTCAATGCAGAATAGTAGGTTAAAGGTAAATAGAGAAAGAGGGCAATGATAATCGCACGGATTAAATATAACCAACTGAGTATATATTTTTGTCGATACCGTCCTCCTAACCAGCCAAAAGTATAAGAGCCAAGAATATTAAAAAAGCCAATCAGCGCAAGTGCATGTGCGCCCGTAACGGGACTTAATCCTCTGTCTGTTAAATAGCTAGGTAGGTGTACTGCAATAAAAGCAACATGAAAGCCACACACGAAAAATCCGAGGTTTAATAACCAAAAACCACGATGAAATTGTGCTTCTTGTAATGCCTTGATTAAGGAAACACCTGTTGTTGTTGTTACTATTGTTTGTTGTGGTTTGTCGTTAATAAAACCGAATGCTAATAACGGCATCAATAAGGCAAATAAAGCCAGTAAAAAGAAGGTGTTTTCCCATTCTAGTTGTGAGAGTAAGGCTTGCCCAATAGGCACAAAAATAAACATGCCCAGTGAACCGCCAGCAGTGACAATACCTAAGATGAGACTGCGCCATGCTGGGTCTGCATTTCTGCCAACAGCGCCCAAAACAACCGCAAATGTCACACCGCTTAAACCCAATCCCACTAAAATGCCTAGGGTTAAATCTAAGGTAAAGGCGTTTTGACTAAATGGGGTGAGTAATAGCCCCAAACTATATAGTAATCCGCTCATTATCATAATACGCATACTGCCGTATCTATCTGCAAAATAACCGACAAAGGGTTGTACTGCGCCCCATAGTAAGTTTTGTAATGCCAGCGCAAACCCGACTGCTTCACGGCTGATGTTTAAATCTAGGGTAATTGGACGTAAGAAAATACCAAAAGCTTGGCGAATTCCCATACTGATGGCAACGATTAAAACGCCGCAAATCAGTGTCAATAAGATATGACGTTGTGACATAGGGAGGCTCACTATAAATTAGAATATTTTGAAAATTAGATATGTTATTTTAATCTGTTTTGTTTGGTTATTCTGATTTTTTCAGATAGTTATTTATTATTAAACATATTGTTTTATTTTATGAGTGAGTGTATGCAGTCTGTTGACGTAGGGAATACAGGTATTAATCCGCCCAGTATTGGGGAAATTTTGCGTTTTGCGTTGCCATTAATTTTAGGCTTGATGACAAATGCGTTAATGACACTAACTGATACCGTGTTTATGGGATGGTTAGGTACGGCTCAGTTGGCGGCAGTCCCTTTTGCATCGGGTATTTTTTTAATTGGCTGGGTGTTGATGGTTGGCTTGATGCGGAGTTCTATTGCATTTATTGCCCGTTTATATGGTGCGGGTGATTTTACAAAAATTGGTCATGTTTTATTCCATTATCAGTTATTAGCCATTTTAGGCTTGCCGCTCTTATTATTATACGTGCAGTTATTTCCTTTCTTTAGTGAATTAGCACAACTATCTGATGTTGTGGCGGCTTATGCTGATACGTATTTATCGATTTTAGTGTGGGAAACGGCATTTACTTTGTTATTTATTTTATATGCTTCGTTTTATCAAGCATTGGGTAATTCTGCATTTCCTATGCGTATTTCATTAATTACCCTTGCGATTAATGTTGTTTTAGATTACGCGCTAATTTTTGGTAAATTTGGCTTACCTGCATTAGGTGTTGCGGGCAGTGCTTATGCAACTGTTTTATCACAAGCGATTGCAGTGTTAATTATGTCTGTTACTTTATTCAATTCGCCAATGTGTCGCCGTTTTTGCTTGTCTATTTGGCAAAAAGTTGATTTTCAACTGATTAAGCAAATTTTACGGATTGGTATTCCACAAGGTTTAGGCGATTTTGTTGAGTTAATTGCGTGGGTTGGTTTAAGCGTAATTGCAGGGCGGGTTGGAGAAACCGCTTTAGCCGCAAATAATATCGGTATGCAATTTACCCTTGTGTTATTTTTACCAGGTTTAGCCTTAGGCATTGCCGCAGCCTCTTATATGGGGCGTTTTTTAGGTGAAAATCGTCCAGTGCTTGCACGATTGACCACGTATAAAATTTTATGGATAGGCTGTAGCTATATGGGATTATTAGGGATTCCATTATGGTTTTTTGGTGCAGATATTGCGCGTTTATTCACGGATGACGCGGCAGTCATTGCAGAAGCAGCGGCAATGTTTAAAGTAATGGCAATTTATCAACTTTTTGATTGTCTTGGAATTATTACCAGAACCGCTTTAAGCGGAGCGGGAGATACATTTATTCCTAGTATTTTGCTGGTGTTATGTATTGTCGCTATTTTATTTCCTGCTGCTATTAGCTTATCTACGTTTATTCAGCCACCGTTAGTTGGGATTTGGTTAGGCGCATTTGTTTATATGATAGTGCTCGCTGGTTTTATGCTTTATCGCTATCGTTCTAATCGTTGGATGCATATCCACCTACATCCGCAAGCAATGACAGCGTAATAATACGCTGGGTTCTGCGAGATTTTTAAAAAGACAAGCATTTGTCTGAATCAGGATTCACAGAATTTTCAGAATTAGCAGGATTAAAAAGCGTGATTCACCTGACTTTTTGGTTGGTTTGAGGGTTTTAAATCCTGTTAATCCTGAAAATCCTGATTCAGACAATGTTTTAATCTTGCTGGTTAAAGTAAGGTCAAACCTTTTCGCGTGTTCCGATAGACCTGCTAGGTTTTGAAAACCTAGCAGGTCTTTTTTTGTCTGAATCAGAATTCACAGAATTTTCAGAATTAGCAGAATTAAAAACAATTAAAAACAATTAAAAACATAATTTTTTATTCTTTTAATTTTTTTGTCTTTTTAATTCTGAAAATTCTGTTAATTCTGAAAATTCTGATTCAGACAATCTTTTAATCCTGAAAATCCTGATTCAGACAATGTTTTAATCTTGCTGGTTAAAGTAAGGTCAAACCTTTTCGCGTGTTCCAATAGACCTGCTAGGTTTTGAAAACCTAGCAGGTCTTTTTTTGTCTGAATCAGAATTCACAGAATTTTCAGAATTAGCAGAATTAAAAACAATTAAAAACAATTAAAAACATAATTTTTTATTCTTTTAATTTTCTTGTCTTTTTAATTCTGAAAATTCTGATTCAGACAATCTTTTAATCCTGAAAATCCTGATTCAGACAAACTGTTGTCTTTTTAAAAGAAACTCGCCGAACTCAGGTTAAATTACTTTATGGTACGTTTACTATAGCAGGTCTCTGTTTTATTTTATAAATCTCGCCTAACTCAGGTTAATTTAGATGATTCAACTTAATGGCTTGTTTGCCCCCATAAAACACTGCGTGCTTTTTCTGCGTCAATCACGGCGAGTTTATCCAGTGTTTCAGGGGCTTTACCCGTCATGATGGGAAGTTCTAAAATTTGTTCTGTACGAGCAATTAAAAAATCGTAGGTTTGTTCTGATAAGAGTATTTCTAGTTTCTGCATATCATCAACGGTGATTCGTTGGCGATTAATCGCCAGTATTTCATCGCCAGCATTTAGCCCCGATGCGTAAGCAGGGCTGTTTAAATGGACTGTTTTAATCAACACACGTTCGCCACGATATTCAAATTCTGCCCCTAGCCATGCTTTTCCGCTGCTTTTCCATATAAATTGCACGCCGATTTGTTGGTAAAAACTGGCGAAATCAATTTCTTCTGTTGTACTGATAAAGCGATAAAATTCTGTGCTGACTTCTGCATTGCTCAAGCTGGTAATCATGGCGAGCACTTGTTCTGTCGTTATGCCTGCTTGTGGGTTGGTTTGATAGTCTTGCCAAAGTAGGTGCAAAAAATCATCAATGTGTTTGCCAAACTGGCTGAGTTGAATATTTAACAGCGCGAATATTAAACCGCCTTTTAGATAGTAGCTAATAGAACTATTTGCGGTGTTTTCATCAGGACGATAGAGCTTTATCCATGCATTGAATGAGCTGTCTTCTAATGAGTGAAAATAACGTCCTTGAATAGTGTAGTAACGGTTTAAATCTTCACAAATACGTTCTAGGTATTCTTCTAAACTACATAATCCCGCACGATAAACAAATAAGTCATCGACAAAGCTGGTCAATCCTTCCGCAAGCCATAACATGCGGGTGTAATTTTCTTGGGCATAATCTAATTGGGCGAAATCTGCGGGGCGGATGCGTTTGATATTCCATGTATGAAAATATTCATGCGCGACTAATCCTAACCAGCGGATGTATTCTTTACGATTGCCTAATTTACGTCCGTCAAATTGTAAAGTACTAGAGTTGCTATGTTCTAAACCACCATATAAACGTGGGGCAAAATGGACGATAAAGGCATAGTGGTTGTAAGGCATAGATTGCATGGTTTGGCTGATGGTTTCGACCAATGTCTGCATATCTTGGCGTAATGAGTAGGGGTGCGGGTAAATATCGCCGTAAAAGCCAATATGGTGCGCTTTATTGTTGACATAGAAGGTGTCTGTTGTTTGATTGCCAATTTCAATGGGGCAATCGAGTAGCTGGTCGTAATCGCTGGCGATGTAGCAATATGGATATTTTGATAGGGCTTCTAGTCCTGTGGTGATGCTTTGCCACTCATTGGGGAATTGTAAGTAAATAATTGGGTTGATTAATGCAACGTTTTTGATGCCCAATAAGTAAGCGGGTGCATGTAAAAAGGCATGAGTGTTATCAATATGTGCTGTGCGTACCGTTAGCTCATGACAGTACACTTCATAATCAATTTGAAAATCAAGGCTATTTTGTGTTTCTATACTGCTTTTTGTCCAGTCTATTTCCCATGTGTCTTTGCTGATTTGTTGGCAAAATAAAGGGAGTAGTGCTGATGTGCGGGCGGATAAACTACGGATATGGCGTGCATATTCTCGAACTAAATAAGAACCAGGGCTCCATGCAGGCAGAAAAAATTGTAGGCGTTGTTGTTCAGGTTGACGCTGGGCTTTTAGGGTGACTTGAACAATGTGAGTTTGTGGCGCAGGAATATTAACGAGGTAGTGAACTTGCATAGTAACAGGCGCGAATAAGTTTGAGTGTGATATTGATTATTGAAGGGGCACAAAATAAACAGCGTCGTTGTGCAATGTCATCATGCTCGAATATTAATGAATGGGCGTAATTCAACACATTGTTAGGTACGGATGATGGCAGTGTTACAAGCAGATTGATAACACTGCCATCACTAGCGAGATTAACCCGTGAGTTTTTTGTATTTAATCCGATGCGGTGTATCAGCATCTGTGCCTAAACGGCGGTGTTTATCTTCTTCATAATCCGCATAGTTACCTTCAAACCAAACGACTTGGCTATCGCCCTCAAAGGCGAGAATATGCGTTGCAATGCGGTCTAAGAACCAGCGGTCATGGGAGATAACAACCGCACATCCTGCAAAGTTGAGGAGCGCGTCTTCTAGTGCGCGGAGGGTTTCTATGTCTAAATCATTGGTGGGTTCGTCCAGTAGTAGGACATTGCCACCACTTTTTAAGAGCTTGGCAAGGTGGATACGGTTACGTTCTCCGCCTGATAAGTCTTTAATAAATTTTTGTTGGTCTGTGCCTTTGAAGTTAAAGCGTCCAACGTAGGCACGGGAGGGAGTTTCATATTTACCCACAATGATATTGTCTAAGCCATCGGAGACAAATTCCCATACAGTTTTATTGCCTTCCAATTCATCACGACTTTGGTCGACATAGGCGAGTTGTACCGTAGAGCCTACCCGCAATTCGCCCGCATCGGGTTTTTCTTGTCCCACTAACATGCGGAAAAGGGTTGTTTTCCCAGCACCGTTTGCACCGATAATGCCGACAATGCCACCTTTAGGCAGGTTAAAACTTAAATTTTCTACCAGTACGCGCTCACCGAAGCGTTTTGTTAAATTGTTGGCTTCAATGACTAAATCGCCTAAACGCGGGCCGGGCGGAATGTAAATTTCTTGGGTTGCGTTTCGTTGTTGTACGTCTTGATTCATGAGGTCATCAAAACGGGCTAAACGGGCTTTACTCTTAGCGTGTCGTCCTTTCGGGTTGCTACGTACCCATTCTAATTCTTGTTTAATCGCTTTTTGTCTGGCAGATTCTTGTTTTTCTTCAATGGCTAGGCGTTTTTCTTTTTGGTCTAACCATGAAGAATAGTTGCCTTCCCATGGAATACCGTGCCCACGATCAAGTTCTAAAATCCAGCCTGCAACGTTGTCTAAGAAGTAGCGGTCATGGGTAATGGCGATAACCGTGCCTTTGTAATCTTGTAAAAAGCGTTCTAACCATGCGATAGATTCAGCATCTAAGTGGTTAGTCGGTTCGTCTAATAAGAGCATGTCAGGTGCAGAGAGGAGCAGACGGCATAAGGCAACGCGACGTTTTTCACCGCCTGATAATTTGGATACATCAGCATCCCATGCAGGCAGACGAAGGGCATCGGCGGCAATCTCAAGAGTACGTTCCATTTCCCAGCCGTTGACTGCGTCGATAGCATCTTGTAAGCGTCCTTGTTCTTCTAGCAAGGCGTTCATGGCTTCATCGCTCATCGGTTCGGCAAATTTCATGCTGACTTCATCAAAGCGGGTCAGCAGGGCTTTCACTTCGCTGACCCCTTCTTCGACATTGCCACGCACATCTTTTTCAAGATTTAGGCGGGGTTCTTGTGATAAGTAGCCAATACGGATACCCGTTTGTGGGCGGGCTTCGCCAATATAGTCTTTATCTTCCCCTGCCATGATGCGCAGTAATGTTGATTTACCTGCGCCGTTGAGTCCCAAAATGCCGATTTTTGCACCAGGGAAGAAGGAGAGAGAAATATCTTTTAAAATTTCGCGTTTGGGGGGGACGACTTTCCCGACGCGGTTCATGGTGTAAATATACTGTGCCATGTAAATCCTGAGGTCTAAGGTAACAAGTTAGGCAGTGGCTAATTCCGTTTAGTATCTAAACGGACTAAACAGTCACTGAGTTCATTCAGTAATTCTTCGATTTGATAATTGCTTTTTTGAAAAATTCTTTCCACTCGATGATTGAGTAGAAGACGGTCTTCTTGCGTAATGTCTTTTGCGGTGAGTACAACGACAGGAATTGCACGCCATGCAGGATTTTCGCGCAGTTTAGCGACGAATTCAAAACCATCCATTTCAGGCATCATTAAATCAGTAATGATTAAATCAGGTTGTTTGAAGGGTAAATATTCAAGGGCAATCCGTCCATTTTCTGCGGTTTGAATGTCCCATCCGTTCTTTTTCAAAACAGTGCTAATCATTTCACGGGTGACGGGGTCATCTTCAACCAGCATGATGTGTTGAGAGCCTTTATCCTTATCTAAATATTTACGCAGTACATGACTGAGTTCATCACGATTAATTGGTTTGGTTAAATATTCATTCGCGCCGAGCGCATAACCAATGCTTTTGTCTTCAATCAGCGAAATGATGATAACGGGGATATTAATGAGTTCTGCATCTTTTTTAATAGCTGTTAATACCATCCAGCCATCCATGCCAGGCATCATGACATCTAACGTGATTGCATGGGGTTTAAGCTCTCTTGCGAGTTTTAGCCCTTGTTCTCCTGAACTAGCAGTGACGACTTGATAGCCTGATTTACATAAATAATTTTGTAATAATTCGCGCACGACGGAGTCATCATCGATAACAAGAATCGTGTCGCCTTTAGTACCGTCTTCATTCTCGTTTGTTGCCTCACCCGCTAATACACGGCTGGCATCTTTGACAACGTAAGCGGGCAATCTGATGGTAAAAGTGCTACCTATGCCATATTCGCTGTCGACATGAATATCACCGCCCATCATTTCGGCGAAGCGTTTTGTAATGGTTAAGCCTAAACCTGTCCCCCCGTATTTACGGGTTGTAGATGAGTCTGCTTGTGTAAACGGTTGGAATAATTTGCTGATTTGCTCCGCCGTCATGCCGATGCCTTGGTCTTTGACGATGAATAAAATCCAATCTTTATTTTCTTCACTTTGCCGATGAACATTGAGGGTTATCAGCCCATTTTCGGTAAATTTTGCGGCATTACTGAGCAGATTAAATAACATTTGCCGAACTTTGGTTAAGTCCGCGTGCATATCGCCGAGTTGTTCGGCACTGTCGCAAATTAAGTTTAAACGGTTCGATTTATTTTGTATTAATGGTTCAATGGTAGAGACAACTTCAGAAATAACTAGCGTTAAATCAAATGTTTCTGTGTAAACATCCATTTTGCCCGCTTCAATTTTAGAAATATCTAAAACGTCATTAATGAGTCCTAATAAATGTTTGCCTGCCGCATAAATTTTTTGTACGTCGGGGACTAATTCCTCACACCCTAAATCAGGCATGTCTTCTTGTAAAATTTCGCTATAGCCGATAATGGCATTTAAAGGGGTACGCAACTCATGACTCATGTTCGCTAAAAAGGCACTTTTGGCTTTATTCGCTTCTTCGGCTGCTTCTTTTGCAATGCGTAAGGCTTCTTCAGCCCGTTTATGTGCCGTGATATCAATGATAATGCCGACTAAACCTGCAACAACGCCATCGGTGCTGCGGAAAGTGGTTTGATTGAGCAAAACATTGTGAGCCTCTCCATCAGCGAAATGAATCACCGTTTCGTATGAGAGCTTACCTTCGTCATGAGCAAATAATTCAACTTCTTTTTGTTGAAACTCTTCAGCAATTTCAGGTGAATATAAATCTATCGCAGTATGTCCAACGATTTGCGCTTCAGATAATCCGAGACATTGTTCAAAAGCACGATTGCACCCTAAATACATGCCTTCTATATTTTTAAAAAAAATAGGGTTAGAGATGCTATTTAATAGCGTTTGTAAAAACAAAAGGCTATTACGTTGCACCGCTTCGATACGTTTACGTTCTTGAACCTCCCGTTGTAAACGGGCGTTATTTTCGGCGAGTTCGTGCGTCCTTTCTGTCACTTGAGTTTCCAGTGAATTGCGGACATCTAATAATTGACGTTCAAATACGTCCGCATGATCTGTTGTAGTTTCTAACGAAATTTCTAAGTCTAATTTTTCCTGTGCTAACTTCGTGACTTGTTGACGAAGTTCCGTAATTTCTTGACGTAACGCAAGGATTAATTCATTTTCAGATGACATCATTATGTAGGAGTTACGCGCAGATTATAAAGGGGGGTGAAATGGCAATACTTGGATGGCTAATTGTAATTTCTTTTATAAGTGAGTATAAGTTCTCTTTGTTAAAAGATAGTAAAACACTTAATTAACAAATTTTTACAGCCATTTAACTTCACCGTTTGTCTTTTCCTCTTTGATAATGAGTACATAAGTAATGCATCACTATTAATGGAGTCATTCTTGATGAATTAAACAAGATAACATAAGTCATTTGTTATTTAAGGGTAAAACACTTTTAAAGCGGATACAAATTATTCAAGTTTTGGTTGATATAACCTAACTTAAGACAACGGCGGGCAAGGTGAAATAAAATAAGCTCCCTTCACTAACACCGCTTTCTACGCCAACCGTTCCGCCCAATTTTTTAACAATCTGTTGCACAATAGACAGCCCCAGTCCTGTACCTTCTACCCAATTACGGGTTGGTAAGCGTGTAAATGGGGTGAATAATTGTGATTGTAATTCGAGAGGAATACCGTTGCCGTTATCTTTAACCCAAAAGCGAATTTGTCCCGTTTTTAACGGATTTGACCCCAACACTAAATGAGGTGGACGACCCCCATATTTTAAGCCATTACTTAAATAGTTTGCCCAAATCCCTTCAACCCAAGGCGCGTAACCATTAGCGAATGCTAATTGCTCGGGAATTTCTATCGTTCCTTGATATTCCTCTAACAAATGCGCGAGGCGTTCATGAATGACCTGTTGCACAATGCTGTGCATATCCAACGGATAAATTTCTACTTGTCCCTTCTGCGAAACACCTGCCAGCAATAATAAGTCTTGAATAATGTTATGAAGCTGTTTTGCCCCTTGATCTAACCACTGTAACCGATTAGCAAAATCTATACTCATAGGCTGTCCAACTTTGCATTCCGCTTGAAGTATGCTGATAACACTCATGATTCCCCCTAAAGGGTTTTTTAAGTCATGGGCAACGGTACGAGCAAATGCAGCAACTTCTAAATTACGCTGTTCCAATTCTGTTGAGCGATTCAACAATTGTTGTGCAAATAAATCAGCTAACTGTGTACTGGTTTCTAAAGAAATAGATAAGTCACTATTTTCTTTTTGCAACTGTTTAACCATTGCACGGAGTGCATCAACCGAATCACTGTCAGTTTTTATCGTCTTGGGGTCTGTTGATGAAGTTCCCATATTGATACCTCACCTGAATATAGGCTAAACCATTGAGCATATTAAGTATTAATGCTGTAATTCTGTTTCTTTTGACAAAAAATAACCACTGACTGATGAGCAAACAGGATATGTTCAATTATCCTCTGTGAGTGACGACAAAATGATTTCTCACATGGTTTATTTTGACAATACCAATTTTGCCTGCTCTTCTATCAGAAGCTGCTGCATGTCTTCTTTTAACAAAGGTCTATAGAAAATAAATCCTTGCACATATTCACAGGCAAGCTGGGTGAGTGCGTCTAATTGTGCAGAAGTTTCCACCCCCTCCGCAACAACTCGCATTTCTAGGCTGTGCGCCATATTGATGATGGTAGAGATTAAAATATTACCGCTACTAGTATGAATATCATTAATGAAAGATTTATCAATTTTTAAAATATCTAAGGAAAATTGTTTTAAATAATTGAGTGAAGAGTAACCCGTCCCAAAATCATCAATTGCCATAGAAATGCCTAAATCTTGTAATGCCTGAATTTTCTTCAATGTTTTCTCAGCACTGGTCATTGCTAAGGTTTCAGTAATTTCTAATTCTAACCAGCGCGGGTCTAAATGACTTTGTTGTAAAGCCGCATTGATACTATTTAATAAACCTTGATGGTGAAATTGGCGCACCGATAAATTGACAGCTAACCGAATCGCAGGTAATCCCTGATCTTGCCAAAGCTTATTTTGTAGGCAAGCAGTCCGCAACGCCCATTCCCCAATGGGAATAATTAAACCAGTTGATTCTGCTAAGGGAATAAAATCATTAGGAGAAATAAGCCCTAATTGCGGATGTTGCCAACGAATGAGAGCCTCTGCACCAATAATACGCTGATTTTTAAGCTCAAGTTGTGGTTGATAACAGAGATAAAACTCATTATTTTCTAAAGCACGTCGTAGCCCATTTTGCATTGTTAAACGTTTACGTGCTTCCACATTCATCGGTTTGCTGTAAAACAAATAGTTATTACGCCCTTGCTGTTTTGCTTCAAACATGGCGTTATCAGCGTGTTTGAGTAACTCGTCAATATCGTCACCATCTTCAGGATAAAGACTAATACCGATTGTTGCACTGATAAAAATTTCAAATCCTTCTAATAAAAAAGAACGTTGCAGATGACGCAACAATCTATCTGCCATGTCTGCCGCTGATTGCAAAATCGTCTGTTCATTTCTCAACCCGTCCAGTAACACGACAAATTCATCCCCGCCTAAGCGGGCAACTGAATCAGTATCTTCATTCACACAATTCAGCAGACGATGGGCGACATTTTGCAAAAGTTGATCGCCTGTTGGGTGACTGAATGCCGTATTTACATCTTTAAAATTATCTAAATCAATGAATAATAGGGCGAGTCGGTATTTTTCCCGTTGCGCCCGTTTAATCGCAAGGCGGAGTCGGTCTTGAAATAAGGCACGATTGGGGAGCGTTGTCAGTGCATCATAATGGGATAACTGATAAATACGCTGTTCAGAAAGACGTTGATGCGTGTTATCTGTCAGAATACCAATATAATGCGTTATTTTTTGTTGCTCATTTTTAACCGCACTGATACTTAACCAACAGGCAAACACATCAATATTTTTGCGACGATTCCAAATTTCGCCGCTCCAATGCCCTAGCGTATTGATTGCCTCCCACATATTCTGATAAAACAGTTCTTCATGTAGCCCTGATTTTAAAATACTGGGATTTTTTCCCAAACATTCGACCTCGGTATAACCTGTTAATTTAGTAAAGGCTTGATTTGCAAGAATAATATGGCAATTTGCATCCGTGATAACAATCCCTTCGCGGCTTGCTTGGAAGACACTAGCCGCTAATTTTAATTGTGCTTCTGCATGTTCACGCTCACAAATTTCTGCCTGCAACTTTAAATTATTTTCTGCAAGTTCTTTTGTCCTACGTCTTACTTCACTCTCTAACACGTTACGCGCTTCTAATAACTCCGTTTGAAACAAATCTGTTGTTTCTGTCACTGTTTGCAAAGACAGTTCTAAATCTTTTTTTTCCTGTTCTAAAACAGCAAATTGCTGACGGAATTTGGCAAGGCGATTTAATAATTCATACTCAATTAAATCACCATGTTCAGTGCTCGCTTCAAGGGAAATTTGCAAGTCATCCTTTTCTGCCTCTAACTCGCGTAAACGCTGATGTAGTTCCCTCAATTCTAAGAGTAAAGTTGCTTTGGTTTTATTCTGCATCTCGTTAGCCTTGAAAAACTGAATCATCAGACAATGACTAAAATCAGTATGCGTATGTGAATACTACGACGGCAATTTATCTAACGCGATAAAATTGTAAAGTAAATGACGTGGGTGACAGGATAAAGACTATTCAAGTTGTAAGGTCAACGTCGGCATTAAACGTTGCAGATTTTTTAATAACCTCACTTGCCAAGGTACTTGCTCGTAACCAATCACCGCTAGCTGTAAGTTCTTTTTATTTCTAACATTAATCACAAATTTGGTCATCGTATTAATGCCAGAACTATTTAAAAACTCTAACCCTCGTACATCAAGTGTTAATTCCTCAATGGGTTGCTCGGCGGCTTGGTTCATCAACTCCAACAAAGGTGCATACTCGTCACTGCCACTCAACAACAACGAACCTTTACAGATAATCACATGAGTTGTTGCATCAAACGTAATATCATAATCATCGGTTTTTATTTGCATAACTTTTTACTCTACGATAGTTCTTTTTAAGAAATCCATTCTATTAATAACAATAACAAGGTTTAAGATACATCAAGAGAAACTCGGGTTGTCACAATAGCGATGGGTGGATTTTCCTCTATTGTATCGAATTTCCAACTCAACGTAGCGGAATAGTCGCAAATCATGCTTAAGAATCCTAAACCTGAATGTCCTTTGCTTCCTTCAGAACTCGCATTAGCCTCCATTTGCTGAATATATAATTCTTGTGGGTCTTCGTTCAGTATTCTGGTGATGAATGCCTGAAATTGTTCAACATTATCAGGATTGATACTATTAACCACTTGGAAAATTAATCGATCTCTGAAAAGATGAAAGGCGATTTTAGTCGGAAAACTCGCTGTTTCATCGTTAAACTTCATCGCATTTTCTAATAACTCATTTGCGATATATTTCACTGCATTCTTACTCTTAGCAGGAATATAGCTGCCATTATTCGCTTCACGTTTTTCAGGATTACCCACAAAAAAAGTTTGCAAATAATCCGCAATAAAATCCGCTGACAGCCCATTATTCCGCCACCGTTGTTTTAACGGAATTGATGTTGGGGAAAAGCCAATGACGAGATACTCGGCATGCTCCTCCAAATCAGTAAAATCGCCAAAGAATTGGGACATCGTTTAATAAACCTCCATCAAACTGCTTAGTTTTCCCTAATCACGACAATGGTTAATACTAACAAAGGTTGATGACAGCTAACGGCTTTGCCATACGTGATGCGGGAATATTTTTAACGGGTAATATTTAAACACTTGTTTAAAAAGACACAGTGCTGATAACTATTTTTATTGAATTCGCACTATCCGTGCTTTCTACTTTACACTTGATGGTTAATACCCATATCATTTTTTTAAGAAAATTATATGATTCAGTATATGAGAAACATCTACAATGCAGCATATTTTTATCTTAAGGGTATTAATTCAGTGATTATGCGCTACTAATTGCACAAATCAATAAAAGCGATAACCTTGTTAATTCTTAACATCTCTATCGCGGTAGCTTTAAATTCATGTCCAGCATATCAATATAAAAGATGGACAACTTAAAAAGTTCATTGCAACAAGCAACACCTAATTATCCTGTATTTTGTTACGTCATTATTTTATTTATGCTTGATACAGGCAGTTTACAAATGATTTTTTTAACCATAATCTCAACTAATTTAAGTATCTTAATTCACATCATTCACAGTACAACCTCAAAAATTTAGAGATAATCAGTGAAAACTCAAAATAAAATAGTTGTCTTCATGTTTACCATGCTTGCATTATTAGGTGTTCCCATTATTTTAATGGGTTACATCATCATTAATAAAATTATTTACGAACTCAATGAAAAATTAATTGAAAAAGAACTTTTCATTATACAACAAGATATTATATCAGCGTATAACACACTTAAAAAAAATGGGCTTACGAATAATGCTGAAGCAACCACGCAAGCACAGATAGAAATTTTAAAACGCTATCAATATTTTAAACTTAATGAAACAGGCTACTTTTATATTATCAATTCGAGTGGAAAAGTTGTTTTACATCCTAATTTTGAGCAAGGAAGTATTTTTAATACTAATTATGCAAAACAGCTTATTCAAGAAAAAAGAGGAGTTATACATAGTCGCATCCAAGACAAAATTTATTATAGTGTTTTTCAAGATTTTCCTGCTTGGGATTGGATTATTGTCATCAGTATTGCGGAGACAGAACTATTTAAAGATCGTGCGTTTTATTTAAACTTTGTCATTATAATGAGTTTTCTTATTTTTGCAGGCGTATTGTTATTATCGTACCTTTCTACACGAGGAACAACTCAGAACATACAAGCCATTTTACAATACTTAAAAGCAATTGAATGTGGTGACTTAACCAATTCACCACCTAAAGTCACCCATGATGAAATTGGGATGATTTTACAAGGCATTATTTCTATGGTAACTCGCTTAACTAGCATCAATAAACAACTCATCGATGAAATTCAACATCGTTATACCATAGAAACTGCCTTATTAGAGGCAAAAGAATCTGCAGAAAAAGCCCGCCATGCCGCAGAAGCAGCTAACCGAGCCAAGAGTACATTCCTTGCCAATATGAGCCATGAATTGCGTACCCCACTTAATGGTATTTTAGGCTACACCCAAATTTTACAAAGAGATAAAAATTTAACCTCGCATCAAATTGATGGCATTCACATTATCCACAGCAGCGGTGAATACTTACTCACACTGATTAATGACATTTTAGACCTTTCTAAAATAGAAGCGAATCAACTCGATTTATTTCCCCTTGATTTCAACTTACATGAATTTTTACAAGAGCTAGTCCATTTATTCCAAATCCGTGCGAAAGAAAAAGGCATCAGCTTTTTATATGAACCTGTGACCCATTTACCTGTTGGCGTTCATGGTGATGCCATTCGATTACGTCAAATTCTCATCAATTTATTGAGCAATGCGACAAAATTTACAGAGCGAGGCGGTGTCACCTTTAAGGTTGGCTACTATGAAGACAAAATCCGTTTTCAAATTGAAGATACTGGCGTTGGTATTCATCCCCATGATATAGAAAACATTTTTATTCCTTTCCAACAATTAGGGGAAGTAACCCGAAAAACGGCAGGCACAGGATTAGGATTATCAATTACGAAACGTCTTGTTGAAAGAATGGGCGGTCAGATTCACTTAGAAAGCACTATAGGACAAGGAAGTATTTTCTGGTTTGCCATTGTGTTACCTGAAGCGACCGATTTTAAAAAAGACCATACTGAAATACAAGAAACCATTGTTGCCTATGAAGGTAATCCCCGTACCATTTTAATTATTGACGATAAAGAAAAGAATCGAGCTATTCTACGTAATCTATTAATTCCTTTAGGGTTTAAACTTACCGAAGCAAACAATGGACAAGAAGGGCTTGCACAAGCATTACAAACGCCACCTAATTTAATCCTCACTGATTTAATCATGCCGTTAATGGATGGGTTTGAATTTACACATCATCTCCGCTCTTTTACCAATCTTGAAAACGTGCCAATTATCGCAACCTCTTCAAGTGTTTTTGCACAACATCGTCAGGAAAGTTTAAAAGCGGGATGCGATGCATTTATTACTAAACCTATTCAACAAGATGAACTACTCGCAATTATTCAGCAATTATTAAACATTCAATGGGTTTATGCTTGTCACACAACTAAAGCCGCAGGGGATATGCCGACTGAAAGTGAACATGAAATTTTAATTCCCTGCTTACCAACTGTACAGCTTGATATTCTTTATGATTTAGCAATGATGGGAGATATTACTGGCATTAATAAACAACTAGAATTAATCGATAATCGCGACCCTCATGCAATGAGTTTTATCGAAAAAATCCGTAATCTAGCAGCTAATTTTCAAGTTGAAGAAATCTGTCATCTACTTGCCCCTTATTTAAATCAAAAGTCTTAATTGTTCAACTTATACTTATAACGCCTCTCTTGAGCAAATAAAGAAAAAATTATTATATTTCTTATAAAAATCACGATAACGTACCCGTTTTTATGATGACGGGTAATGTTAATTGCTGATACTAACCCCTAAAGGAGCTATCAATTTATGACAACATTTTCTCATTTAACGCGCAAAACGGTTTTTAATACATTAACCGCGCTTAGTTTAAGCGTCACTGCATTACTAATGCCGATGACAGTACAAGCAGATGAAACCTGTTTATCCCCTTATATGGCGAAAATTGTCGGACAAGAAGATTTTGTCTATGTCTGGACATTAGGCGTTGTCGGTATGGGGGATGAACAAGATAAATTAGTGACGATTGATGTCAATCCCAAATCGGCGAATTATGGAAAGGTTATTCATACTTTATCTGTGGGTGGGCGTAACGAAGCACATCATTCTGATTTTACAGATGACCGTCAATATTTATGGGCTGGTGGCTTGGATACCAGCAAAATTTTTATTTTTGATGTACATACTGACCCCGCAAAACCACGTTTGCATAAAGTAATTGATAACTTTGTAGAAAAAACAGATGGATTAGTTGGACCTCATACGTTTTATGCCTATCCGGGACGGATGTTAATCACCGCTTTATCGAATAATAAAGACCACGGCGGACGCACAGGGTTTGCAGAATATAGCAATGAGGGTGAGTTCATCGCTACACATTGGATGCCAACCGATGAAAATCTGCGTAATGCACAAAAAACAGGGCAGTATGCGGATGGGTACAATTATGATTTACGGTCATTAATCAGCCGTAATGTGACCTTAACCTCTTCATTTACGGGCTGGTCAAATTACATGATGGACTTTGGCAAAATGTTAAATGACCAAGAGGCGATGAAACGTTTTGGGAATACGGTTGTTGTTTGGGATTCTCATACACGCCAACCAAAACAGGTTTTAGATGTACCGGGCGCACCGTTAGAAATTCGTTTTGCGTGGGGAGCGCAGAATTATTATGCCTACACCACAACGGCATTAACCTCAAAAATTTGGCTGATTTATGAGGATGAAGCAACACGTCAGTGGAAAGCAGAGGCAGTGGCGGATATTGGCGACCCTAGCAAAGTACCTTTACCCGTAGATATTTCTATCAGTTCAGATGATAAAACATTGTGGGTTGATACCTTTATGGATGGTAAAGCCCGTGCTTTTGATATCAGCGACCCTCGCCATCCTAAGCAAATTTATGAGAAGGTTATCGGTAAGCAAATCAATATGGTATCTTCTAGCTGGGATGGTAAACGGATTTACTTTAGCAGTTCTTTATTAGCGAATTGGGATAAAAAAGGCGCGGATGATGAGCAATATGTCAAGCTCTATCATTGGGACGGTAAAGAATTAACTCAGCAATGGGGCGTTGATTTTTATGCGGAAAAGTTAGGACGGGCGCATCAAATGCGTTTTGGGGCTTACAGTTTGTATCCTGAGCATCGTCAAAAAGCGATTACTAACATTACGCAAGCAAGTAATCATTAACCATTATTAGTCGCTAAAGTTAAAAAGCCCTCGTTATCGCTTTCAGGTAACGAGGGCTTTTTTATGGATATTTCTAGGCAATTAGAAATATAAAGCGGTAACGCGCCATGTCCAATCTTGTAAGGTCATGACAACAAAGGTGGGGTTATTGCCTAATTCGCGCACACGCACCACAAAGCGGGTAGGAGATTCAAAAAAACCAAACGTCATGGTATCCATGAGTTTCTTTTGTTCAGTAGCTTCTAATAAACGAGTACGTACCCAATTGACATCTACGGTTTCTTGCAGTGCGTTTTGCCCTAACTGTTTTAATTGTTCAACAACTAAATTGCCTAAAGGGCTACCTGTATCAAGGGATTTGTTGGCAAGCCCTTCAATGCCTAATGATTTAGTCGCGGTTTGTTGATAAACCTTTTTGATAGATTCTAAATCGAGCATATTACCTAAATCGGCTGGACTATTCGCAATTAATGCATTGTCTAATTTATAGACCGTGTAATAAGGCAGCCCCACAAACGCCACAAACGCTAAAAAAAATAAAAAACTTAAATATCTCATGGTTATCCTTACTTGTTGAAAGAAATCTTGTGATGACTTCTATTGAAACATAAAAAATACACGCCTTGCTTAATCTTAAGATGTTTTCCGCATCTAACTTAAAGGATAGATGAGAAAGTAACAAGGCAGAATATCAGCTAATTATCCCATTTTCATTGTTAAACGCTATACTGTTAGCCCTCTATTTCGTGCTACCGTCCTTGTCATGATTACATTTTCTGAAGTCCATAAACGTTACGCAACAGGTTATGAAGCCTTAAAAAAAGTTAGTTTTCATTTAGATAAGGGAGAAATGACTTTTTTAACGGGACATTCTGGTGCAGGTAAAAGCACTTTATTACGCTTAATTGCCCTGATTGAGCGGAGCACGGGCGGACAAATTATTGTCAATGGGCAACATTTAGGGCGTTTAGCCGATAATCGAATTCCTTACTTACGTCGTGATATTGGCATGACTTTTCAAGAACATCGTTTATTATTTGACCGCACGGTTTTTGATAATGTCGCGTTACCGTTAGTAATTGGCGGTTTTCGCCATCAAGAAATTCGTCGCCGTGTGCGGGCTGCGTTAGATAAAGTTGGTTTATTAAACTGTGAAAAAAGCTACCCCATTACCTTATCAGGGGGACAACAACAGCGCGTTGGTATTGCGCGGGCGGTCGTGCATAAACCATCTATTTTATTAGCGGATGAGCCAACAGGAAATTTAGACCCCGCACTTGCGGAAGAAGTGATGGATTTATTCACACAATTCAATCAAGTCGGGGTTACTGTTTTAATTGCGTCTCACGCGCTAGGGCTGATTAAACGAATGGGATGTCGTACCTTAGTTTTACAAGCGGGTGAGTTAATTAGCGATTTAAAACCAGCATCGAATAAACGGGCTTAATCCCAGCATCGTGTCAACTCGTGTACATATTCAGTATCACGCCTTGCATTAGCCGTCTTAACCTGACCTTAGCTCTACGAATTTTTTAAAAATAACAACTTGCCTAAATCTTATCTAGTGAGTCCTGATGAAAAACAAGAATGAAGAAAACAAGTTACCCAATAAAAATATAGCAAACGCACTATAAAACGATGCGAAAGACTGCCAGTCCTAAATTTAAATAATTTTATGATACGTTTACTATATCTTCCCAAGCATGAGGAAACATCAACATGACCGACAAATCCCTAGGCACATTCATCAACCCCTTCACCGATTTTGGCTTTAAAAAAAATCTTCGGCAGTGAAGAAAGTAAACCCCTACTCATCAGCTTCCTCAATGATTTATTACCGATAAAACACAAAATTGTCAGCTTAGAATTTAAAAATATCGAAAAGCTCGGCATGTTAGAAGAAGACCGACGCGCCATCTTTGATATTTATTGTCGGGATGAAAAAAAATCAGGAATTCATTGTTGAATTACAACGTGCGAAACAAGAACACTTTCAAGACCGCGCTACCTATTACGCCAGCTTCTTAATTCAAGACCAAGCCAAAAAAGGCAAATGGGATTTTGAATTAACCCCGATTTATTTCATTGGCATTTTAGACTTCTCTTTAGCCAGTTTTCCCGATGACCATTACTTACATTTCGGACAAATAACCGATATTTACAGCAAAGAAGTGATGTTTAAGAAATTGAACTTCATTTACATAGAAATGGCGAAATTCAAAAAACAAGAATCTGAATTAGCGAACCATTTAGAATGGTGGTTATATTTTCTGCGTGAATTAGTGACATTTGACGATATGCCGAGAGAATTTCAAGGGGATATTATCGAAGACGCTTTTGCGTTAGCGAAATTAGCGAATATGAGTTATGAAGACCGTCATGCGTATGAATTAAGTTTGAAATACTACCGCGATTTCATCAATGTGCTTGATACCGCTAAACAGGAAGGGATTGAGATAGGGATGGAGAAGGGTATTGAGATTGGGATTGAACAAGGTGTTAAACAAGGAATCGAACAAGGGATTGAACAAGGCGTCGAACAAGAAAGAATGAAAGTCGCAATTGCATTGAAGAAAAACAATGCCCCTCTTGAACTCATTATGGTTGCGACGGGATTAACACGCGAAGAAATTGAGCGATTAGAGTAAACGTACTATAAAACGATTTGGAGGACTGCCAGTCCTAAATTTAAATCTTTTTATGATACGTTTACTATAGCCTCAGCTATTTTACACCTGAAAAAACAATAACTCTCTGTTTTAGCTTTTAAATATCGCAGAACAGAGGATAGTCTTATATATCTTTTTGACCTTACCACAAAATCATAGAGTAACCACATGACCTTACAAGAATTCATGTCTTTATACCAGCAACGAATTAATCAGGCATTAACCCAACATTTACCCGCCCCCCATATTTTGCCCGTCCGTTTACATGAGGCGATGCACTACGCAGTATTGAATGGCGGTAAGCGGGTTCGTCCGTTATTAGTTTATTTGACAGGACAGGCTTTAAATGTCGCGCCTGATGTTTTAGATATTCCTGCTTGTGCGGTTGAGTGTATTCATGCTTACTCATTAGTTCATGATGATTTACCCGCAATGGATGATGATGATTTACGGCGCGGGAAACCCACTTGTCATAAAGCTTTTGATGAAGCAACGGCGATTTTGGCAGGTGACGCGCTACAGGCACACGCTTTTTATTTATTAACGCATGACCCCACACAACAATTAAGCCCTGCGCAACGTCTTGCCATGGTTGAAGCCCTAAGTCTTGCAAGTAGTTCTCGCGGGATGGTTGGCGGACAAATGATTGATATGGAAGCTGTTGGAAAAAATCTGAATGCGGCTGAATTAGAAAACATGCACATTCATAAAACAGGTGCGTTAATTCGTGCCAGTGTCAAATTAGGTGCGTTAGCATCACCCAATTTTTCAGAGGAAACATTTGAACAATTAGACCGTTACGCAAAATGTATCGGTCTTGCCTTCCAAATCCAAGATGATATTTTAGACGTAGAAGCCCCCACAGAAACATTAGGCAAGAAACAAGGCGCGGATACCGCTTTAAACAAACCGACCTACCCCAGCATTATCGGGCTACAAGCCTCAAAACAAATGGCGATTGAACTGATTGAGCAAGCCGTGCAAGCCCTACAAACTTTCGACCAACGCGCCGACCCATTACGCGAATTAGCACATTACATTATTAAACGGGCTTATTAAGCGCGTTCCCCTAACAAAAGCAACGACCTACTAGGTTTTCAAAACCTAGTAGGTCTGTTTGACCTTACTTTAATCGACAAGATTAAAAGATTGTCTGAATCAGGATTTTCAGGATTAACAGGATTTAAAACCCTTAAACCAAAAAATTAAGGTGAAAGACGCTTTTTAATTCTGCTAATTCTGAAAATTCTGTGAATTCTGATTCAGACAAAAAAAGACCTACTAGGTTTTCAAAACCTAGTAGGTCTGTCGGAACAGGCGAAAAGAGTTGACCAGACAAGCTGTTGTCTTTTTAAAAGAAACTCGCCGAACTCAGGTTACATTTACTCTATAGTAAACGCACTATAAAACGATGCGAAGGACTGCCAGTCCTAAATTTAAATCGCTTTTTGGTACGTTTACTCCATGTGTCAGACAATGAAACAAATAAAATGAATTGGATAATTTTAACGATAGCAGGACTTTTTGAAGTAACATTTACTTTTTGTTTAGGGAAAGCGAAAGAAACAACAGGAAACGAAATGTATTTATGGTATATCGGTTTTCTGATTGCGATTTGTTTCAGTATGGGGCTTTTAATCAAAGCGACACAAACTTTACCCATTGGAACAGCTTATGCTGTATGGACAGGCATAGGCGCAGTTGGGACGGTTTTAGTTGGTATTTTTATATTTAAAGAACCAGTAACTTTTTTGCGACTCCTTTTCCTAACAACGTTAATCGGCTCAATTATCGGACTAAAAATCGTTTCATACTAAAATAAGATTTTAGTCGTTTAAAACCTGACTTGTTTAACACAACCCCTTTTTCAATTGCCCTGAAAAATTACCCCCAAGCTTTTAGCTTCCTTTATACTTATTCCTCTTTTTCCACTGTTTCGCTTATCGTTCACCACCATGAATCCTGACTTAAGCCGTTTACAATCTTACCCCTTTGAAAAATTAGCTAAATTAAAAGCAGGGGTACAAGCACCGTCACAATTGCGCGAAATTAATTTATCCATCGGCGAACCCCAACACCCAACCCCAGCATTTATTGTCGAAGCGATGCAAAAAGCCTTAATCAGTGATTTAGGCAAATATCCAACGACAAAAGGCGTGTTAGCCCTACGTCAACAAATTGCCCACTGGTTAATAGAACGTTTTCCTGAACTCAGTCGCGTTGAAATTGACCCCGAACAACATGTTTTACCTGTCAACGGCACACGCGAAGCCCTGTTTGCTTTTGCCCAATGCGTGATTGACCGCAACGCAAAAAATCCTTTGGTATTAATGCCTAATCCGTTTTATCAAATTTATGAAGGGGCTGCCATACTCGCAGGCGCGACCCCACACTATTTACCCTGTTTAGCCGAAACCCATTTTCAACCCGATTTCGACGCAGTTCCCGCCGAAACATGGGCAAATTGCCAACTGATTTATATCTGCTCTCCTAATAATCCCAGTGGTACATTATTAGATAAAGCAACATTAAAAAAACTTATTGAAAAATCAGATGAATATGGCTTTATTATTGCGGCTGATGAATGCTACATGGAGTTATACGCCGATGAAGCGAACCCACCGAGCAGTTTACTCGCCGTTTGCGCCGAAATGGGACGTACTGACTTTAAAAACTGTGTGATTTTTCATAGCCTGTCTAAACGCTCTAACGCACCCGGATTGCGCTCAGGCTTCGTTGCTGGAGATGCCCGCGTTTTACAACAATTTTTACTGTATCGAACTTATCACGGCTGTGCGATGCCTTTAGCCGTACAAACCGCCAGTATTGTCGCGTGGGCAGAGCAAAGTCATGTTAAAGCAAACCGCGATTTATACCGCGAAAAATTTGCCTTGATGCATGACATTCTTTCTCCCGTTATCCCAATAGAAATCCCGCCCGCCAGCTTTTATTTATGGCAACAAGTGCCGATGGATGATACTGAATTTGTTAAGCAACTCTTTGCAACCCAACGACTGACGGTTTTAGCAGGGAGCTATTTATCGCGCACTGTGGACGGTATCAATCCAGGAAAAAATCGAGTTCGTATCGCCTTAGTGCCTGATGTGAACGACTGTCAAGAAGCGGCACAGCGTATCCGCCACTTTTTAGAAACGTTTTAAAAACCTTTAAAGACCATTAAGGAGTAAACAGTGCATGAATGATTTACAAAAAGTGATTGAAGAAGCCTTTGAAAATCGTGCCGAATTAAGCCCCCGCCATGTTAGCCCCGCGATTGAGGAAGCCATTCAAGAAAGTATCGACCTGTTAGACCGTGGCGTTTTACGAGTTGCAGAAAAAAAACAAGGAAAATGGGTCGTTAATGAATGGTTAAAAAAAGCCGTTCTGCTTTCGTTCCGCATTTCTGATAACGACTTTATTAAAGGCGGTTTCACTAACTATTACGATAAAGTTCGCTCTAAATATGCTGATTGCAATACCAAAGAATTCCGTGAGCAAGGCGTGCGCATTGTTCCCCCAGCCACCGCACGGCGTGGGGCTTATATCGCGCCTAATGTCGTCTTAATGCCTTCCTACGTCAATATCGGTGCTTATGTGGACAGTGGCACAATGGTTGATACATGGGCAACCGTCGGTTCTTGCGCCCAAATCGGCAAAAATGTGCATTTATCAGGCGGTGTCGGCATTGGTGGCGTATTAGAACCGTTGCAAGCCTCACCGACCATTATCGAAGATAACTGCTTTATTGGTGCACGCTCCGAAGTTGTCGAGGGTGTGGTGATTGGTGAAGGCTCAGTTATTTCTATGGGCGTGTTCATTGGTCAAAGTACTAAGATTTACCACCGCGTAACGGGCGAAATTACCTACGGCTATGTGCCCCCCTATTCCGTCGTAGTTTCTGGCAATTTACCCTCTGCTGATGGCAAATACAGCTTATATTGCGCGGTGATTGTGAAACAAGTGGACGAAAAAACGCGCGGAAAAGTCGGCTTAAACGAATTATTACGCGATATTGAGTAGTGAATCAGCCTGTTTTAGGACTGGCAGTCCTTTAAAGATTACCAGTTCTCAGCGTGAGTGAGACCTATAAAAAAGTGACGTTAAGTAACAACCTTTGAGGAGTTTGGTATGTCCATTTTAAAAATGACCGAGTTAAATTTAACAGGGAAACGGGTGTTAATTCGGGAAGATTTCAACGTACCTGTTAAAAATGGCAAAGTCAGCAGTGATGCGCGTATTCAAGCAGCATTACCCAATATTAAACACGCGCTCCAAGCAGGCGCGAAAGTCATGTTAATGTCGCATTTGGGTCGTCCTGAAGAAGGCATTTATAACGAAGAATTTTCTATGCAACCTGTTGCCGACCATTTAGGCACTTTGCTGGGTCAACCTGTGCGCTTAATTAAGGATTGGTTAGACGGACAATTTAGTGTTGCAGAAGGTGAAGCCGTTTTATTCGAAAATGTGCGCTTTAACAAAGGCGAGAAGAAAAATAATGACGAGTTATCGAAAAAAATGGCGGCATTATGTGATATTTACGTGATGGATGCCTTTGGAACTGCTCACCGTGCCGAAGCCTCTACGCATGGCGTAGCGAAATATGCACCCGTTGCTTGTGCAGGCATTTTGCTGGCGGATGAATTAGAAGCCTTGGGCAAAGCCTTAAAAAATCCTGCTCGCCCTTTAATTGCCATCGTTGGCGGTTCTAAAGTTTCTACCAAACTCACGGTTTTAGATTCTTTATCAGGCATTGTTGACCAATTGATTGTTGGCGGTGGCATTGCGAATACTTTCATTGCGGCACAAGGCAATATTATTGGCAAATCTTTATTTGAAGCCGATTTAGTTGATGAAGCTAAACGTTTAACCGCCGCAGCTAAAGCCAAAGGTGGCGATATTCCTTGCCCTGTCGATGTTGTTGTTGGCAAAGAATTCAGTGAAAGTGCGACCGCAATGTTAAAGAAAGTTGGTGAAATCGCTGACGACGATATGATTTTCGATATTGGCCCTGAGACTTCCGCCCAATTTGCCGAATTATTGAAAAAAGCGGGGACGATTGTGTGGAATGGCCCTGTTGGGGTGTTTGAATTCGACCAATTTGGTGCAGGCACAAAAGCCTTAGCGCAAGCAATTGCCGATAGTCCTGCGTTTTCTCTTGCGGGTGGTGGCGATACGTTAGCCGCGATTGATAAATATGGCATTGCGGATAAAATTTCTTATATTTCCACAGGGGGCGGGGCTTTTCTGGAATTCTTAGAAGGGAAAAAACTGCCCGCCGTGGAAATTTTAGAACAACGGGCGGGCGCATAAGGTAACGCTCAATACAGGACGGGCAGTCCTCGCTTGATTTTGATGTGTATTGAAATAGACCTACTAGGTTTTGAAAACCTTGTAGGTCTTTTTTTGTCTGAATCAGAATTCACAGAATTTTCAGAATTAGCAGGATTAAAAAGCATGATTCACATTAATTTTTTGGTTTAAGGGTTTAAATTCTGTTAATTCTGAAAATTCTGTGAATTCTGATTCAGACAATGTTTTTAATCTTGTCTAGTCAGAACTTTTCGCCTGTTCCAACAGACCTACTAGGTTTTGAAAACCTAGTAGGTCTTTTAGTCTCTGAATCAAGATTATTTGGGATATCGCTTTTAAAATATTTAAAATCAACAACTATTATAAATACTTGCGTATTATACAGTAACTTATTAGTATGGGTTGTTTTTAGACATGATTAAACCCTCCTGATTATGGCACGGCTTCAACCTCCTTCTTTAACGATTTACGATAATCCCCTGATTTTAAGCAGTCTTGCGTTATTACTTTTTGGTTTGTTAATGGTTGCTTCAACTTCGGTAACGATTGCAACCACGCAATTTAATGACCCTTTATATTATTTTTGGCGACAAGTGGCGTATATCATTGTTGCGTTGGTCTTTACAGTGTTAGCCATGCAGATTCCTTTGCGTTGGTGGCAAACTGTTAGCGTACCGTTTTTGTTTATCGGTATGTTTATGTTGTTATTAGTGGTTATTCCTGGTATAGGGCATGAAGTCAATGGCAGTATGCGTTGGTTTAATTTAGGGTTTATAAGTGTTCAACCCTCTGAGCCGATGAAGTTATTTATGATTTTATTTGTCTCAGGCTATTTGATTCGGCGCAGTCATGAGGTGCAAGAGTCTTTAAGCGGATTTATGAAGCCGATGGCAATTGTCAGTGTTATTACTGGCTTGCTATTGCTTGAGCCTGATTATGGGGCAACAGTGGTATTATTTGGAACAGTTTTAGGAATGCTATTTTTAGCGGGCGTACCTTTACGTCAATTTGTTTCATGGATAGTGATTGTTTCATTTGCGTTAATTTTATTAATGATTATTGCACCATATCGGATTCAGCGTTTAACCAGCTTTATGAACCCTTGGGCTGACCCGTTCGATAAAGGTTTCCAATTAGTACAAGCATTAATTGCAATTGGTCGGGGGGAGTTTTTTGGCGTTGGTTTAGGTTTAAGCGTGCAGAAATTAACGTATTTACCTGAAGCACATACCGACTTTTTATTTGCAATTTTGGCGGAAGAATTTGGCTTGTTTGGGGTATTACTCGTTATTGGTTTATTTATTTTTCTGGTTTATCGAGCTTTTACAATTGCCTTGAATGCAGAAAGACATGGAATGCATTACGCGGCTTATATTGCTTATGGAATTGGGCTTTGTTTTGGAATACAGACTAGTATTAGCATGGGTGTTAATCTGGGTTTATTACCCACAAAAGGGCTGACTTTGCCGTTAATGAGTTATGGCGGGTCGAGTATGATTGTGAATTGTGTGATGTTAGGCTTTTTGTTGCGAATCGATTATGAAGCAAAACGGCTTAAATTTTCTTAGTAGGTTAAGGTTGTTTGTATGACAAAAACGGCTTTGTCTGGGGTAACACGGGTATTTTCCCCACAGTTGGCGATTGTGGTTAATATTCTTTTATCGGCAGTTATTGGCTATTTAGTGGTTAAATTAGCCTTATCTTGGTTGGATGAGCCAACAACTATGATTCCTAAAGGCTTACCGAAAAGTTCAGCGCAATCACCCGTAGCGACGAAACCAACTGAGTTAACAGCAGAAGCCATTACGGGTTTATTTGGACTTTCCGCCACAACGGTAGCCCCCACAATGACGGGTACACCGCCTGATACTCCTTTAAATTTAAAATTGTATGGTGTTTATTTTAATAGTGAAAACCCTGATTTATCCTATGCGATGATAGCAACACCTGATAAAGGGGGGAAAACCTTGCATTATAAGGTAGGTCAGACCTTGCCAGCGGGTGTTACATTGCATCAAGTCCATGCGAAATATGTTATTTTAATGCGTAATGGACGTTATGAAACCTTGCGTTTAATCAATAGCACTGCTGATAATAAGTTACTCGCGCCTGTCAATCAGACCAATAATTTATCTAATTCCATTTCCCCGCCACCGCTACCTATATCGGTTGATAGCAATTCAACAGGCGTAACAGCTGATAATAACAGCACAAATACATTAACGCCTGAAAAATTATTAGGTAATTATCAACAGCAATTAAAAACCAATCCTGCCGCATTGATGCGTTTAGCAAAAGCTATCCCTGCTTATGATAATGGGCAATTTATCGGCGTGCGTTTAAAGCCAAGTAGCGATGCCAGCGTGTTTGAAAAATTTGGGTTACAAACAGATGATATTTTGACCGAAATAAATGGCACGGTTTTAGATTCCCCCCTAACAGGGTTAAGCCTGATGCAACAATTAGCCTCAGCCAACCAAATTGCGGTGAAAGTTTTACGTAATGGTCAACCTGTTTCCCTTTCTTTTAATGTTGACCCGCAATAAATGGGTTAAACATTTGATGACTTTATAATGATGATGTTAGAACTTTACAGCCTTTCTGCTTTTTTAACGGGATTATTAGGCTCTATTCACTGTGTTGGTATGTGTGGGGGTATTGTGGGTGCGTTGACGATGGGGTTGCCTGCAACTACGCATCAATCTCCTATGCGTTTAATGCCTTACTTGCTCACTTATAATTTAGGACGTTTAGGCAGTTATGCCTTTGCGGGAGGGATTGCTGGTTTTTTAGGCGGGCAATTTACTGAACAATTACCCCAACCCCATTTAGTTGGCATGGTTATATCAGGTATTTTTATGATATTACTGGGGTTATACTTGGGCGGTTGGTGGCAAGTTTTAACGAAATTTGAAAAGTTAGGTGCGACATTATGGCGAAAAATTCAACCCATTAGCCGCTACTTTTTACCTGTTAAAAATCCCGTGCAAGCCTTAGGATTGGGCATTATTTGGGGTTGGTTACCTTGCGGATTAGTTTACACTGCATTGATGTTAGCCCTCGCCACAGGCAATGCGATAGATGGTAGTTTATTAATGCTATTCTTTGGCTTAGGCACATTACCCATGCTCTTAACGATGGGAGCGACGGCTGTGTGGCTCAATCGCATCACAAAACACATTGCAATACGGCGTGGGGTGGGCGTACTCATTATCTTATTTGGCGTTTATACCCTTTCAGGCTTTGCTCATCCACCACACCATCAATTGCAAGGTGCGGAGATGTGTTACTACAACGAATAGAGGAAAATTTCATGTTTTGGCGTGTTTTCTTAGAGTTCGTTTTATTTTTCAGTGCAATCAGTTTAATGATTTTCTTTGCATTGGGATTTTTTCGCCATCTATTTAGCCAAGCAGGGACAGGTAAACCTTCACCCTTAGCACTTTCCGCACCGCTAGAAGTACAAACTCTTTACTTAGATAACGAGACCCTACAGACTTTAACAGGCATCCAATATTTACACTTTCTAAGAAAAAACTTAGAGTTAAACATATTTATGTTAGGCTCAACAATTGCTTTAATTTTGGCAGTTATCAGCCTCTTCACTGTAACGGAACAACAGACAGGATTATGGGCGTTTGCGCTGGTTTTACTGGTCTTGCTTGGGACGGGCGTATTAATGTTTTACCGCCAACAACATCGGAAAAAGCATTATAAACATCTATTTGCGTTATTACAGGAAGTTGATAATTTTAATAAAACCCTGCATAACATCCTCGTTTTAGATAAACTTCAATCTGTCGGCAATCCTGTTGACTTGAATGATCGAGAACAAATTTTAGCGGCTTTAAAAATTATTCATACCGAACTCATTCGGGCATTGAACACAGAAAAAATCCTCCGCGAAAATCCAACTTTTAATCCTGAAGAATTTCATTGTGATTTGACCACATTACATGCGCTACAAGTGAATAAAGACACCAGTGAATACGGAAAATTATTAGACATTGCTTTACAAGTGGGCTTGAGTATTCATGATAAAATGCGCGACTTTATTCAAGAGAGACAAGCGTAAAAACGTTATACTTTTAAATTTTTACAAGTGTTGCTGGTTAGGAGTCCGCACATGCCTTATCCCCTCGTTGTGATGTTATTGCTCATCCCTATTTCTTTTTTAACCACTTGCGCTCCGCCCAGTGGTGATAAACAAAATGCGGACATACCTGTAACGACTAAATCCATTGCTCAAGCAACAACCCCCAACTTAAGCCAACGGGTACAGCAGAATATTCAGATTCAAAAAGTAGATATTTCTATTTTAGAAACCTATCCATTACAAATTAATGTGGTCGCACAAGTAACTGTTCCTAATAGCTGTTTAACCGTTGGTGATATTTCTGAAGACCGACAAAACAGCACGTTTAATTTAACCCTGCTGTCTGCACCACAAACAAATTCACACTGTGTAGAACAACCACAAACCATTGAGCAAATTATTCCATTGAATTTACAAGGTCTTAATGCAGGGGTTTATACGGTCAATATTAATGAGGCTTCCACCGAGTTTGAATTAATGATGGACATGGTTTTATAGCAGTAACCGTTAACCGTTTTCGTTAAAATCTATAGTTTTTGTTTATTAGCTAGTTAAGACTTATTACGTATCAAGCGTTAAAAGAATAAGCCTTTTCTAGCCGTCATTCCTCCTCTTCCTTGTGACTGCATAAAATTGCAGAGCCTTTCTTAACCCTACTTTTTTTAAGTTCTTTTTTATGAGACTTAGGTTTTTATCTTTTTGTGCTTCAATCATTAGTGTAAAATTTTGAGCGAAAGAGTACACTTAGACTTTCTATAAAATCGTGCAGTCTTAAACGCGATTAATAATTGCTTAATTTCTGCAATCAATACGTTATAAAAACGTAAGACTTATTTAATACCTTATTGTCAGGAGTCCACTATGGCAGGTGAAAAAACCTTAAGTTTAATTAAGGAACATAATGTTAAGTTTGTAGACTTTCGTTTTACAGATACCAAAGGTAAGGAACAACACGTTTCTGTTCCCTATCACGCCATTAAAGAAGATGTCTTCGTTGACGGTAAAATGTTCGACGGCTCTTCTATTTCTGGCTGGAAAGGCATCAACGAGTCTGACATGATTCTCATGCCTGATGACTCAACAGCAGTTATTGATCCGTTTTCTGAAGAAGTCATGCTGAATTTACGTTGCGACATCGTTGAACCTGCAACCATGCAAGGTTATGAGCGCGATCCTCGTTCTTTAGGCAAACGTGCTGAAGCCTACTTAAAATCCACTGGTATTGCTGACACTGCTTTATTTGGTCCTGAAAATGAATTCTTCATTTTCGACGACATTCGTTGGAAAGCTGATATTAGCGGTTGTTCTTATCAAATCGACTCCCAAGAAGCTGGCTGGAACTCTGAAAAAGCTTACAGCGATGGTAACTTTGGTCACCGTCCTACTGTTAAAGGGGGTTATTTCCCCGTTCCTCCCGTTGACTCTTTCAACGACATCCGTGCAACCATGTGTTTAGCCTTAGAAGAAATGGGCTTAAACGTAGAAGTTCATCACCACGAAGTCGCAACGGCTGGTCAATGTGAAATCGGTGTGGGTGCTAACACCCTCGTGAAAAAAGCCGACGAAGTGCAAATTCTGAAATATGTTATTCTGAATGTTGCCCATAATTACGGCAAAACCGCGACTTTCATGCCTAAACCTTTAGTTGGTGACAATGGTAGCGGGATGCACGTTCACCAATCTTTAAGCAAAGATGGCGTGAACTTATTCGCAGGCGATAAATACGCAGGTTTATCTGACACCGCTTTATATTACATCGGTGGCATCATCAAACACGCGAAAGCCTTAAATGCGTTCACCAACGCCAGCACCAACAGCTATAAACGCTTAGTACCTGGTTTTGAAGCCCCTGTGATGTTGGCATACTCTGCCCGCAACCGTTCTGCTTCTATCCGTATTCCTTTCGTATTCAGCCCGAAAGCTCGCCGTATCGAAGTTCGTTTCCCTGATTCTACTGCTAACCCTTATTTAGCATTTGCTGCCATGTTAATGGCGGGTCTCGACGGGATTCAAAACAAGATTCATCCTGGTGATGCTATGGATAAAGATTTGTATGACTTACCCCCAGAAGAGGAAAAAACCATTCCTAAGGTTTGTCATGCATTAGATATGGCATTAGAAAACTTAGATGCAGACCGCAACTTCTTATTAGCGGGTGGTGTGTTCACAAATGATGTGATCGATGCTTACATCGCGCTGAAGATGCAAGAAGTCACCCGTTTACGGATGACCACTCACCCTGTCGAATTTGATATGTACTACAGCTTATAATCGCTGAGAGTTTTTATCAGTTGAGATAGAAAACGCGCTGGGTTTTACTCAGCGCGTTTTTTTATGTCATCGTATCAGATAATCGGAGAGTTTAAGTATAGTAAACGTATCATAAAGTGGTTTAAATTTAAGAAAACCTAGCAGGTCTTTTTTTGTCTGAATCAGAATTCACAGAATTTTCAGAATTAGCAGAATTAAAAAGCGCGATTCACATTAATTTCTTGGTTTAAAGGTTTTAAATCTTGTTAATTCTGATTCAGACAAATGCTTGTCTTTTTAAAAAATATCGCCGAACTCAGGTTAAATTTAGGACTGGCAGTCCTCCACATCGCTTTATAGTGCGTTTACTATAGAGGTAAAACAAAATGTGTCAACATCCTAATTTTCCAGTAACTGCGGAAGAATTACAAATTGTTGCGTTATTTCGAGAAAATGTTAAAGGTAAGAAACCTAACATATCCCAAGCAAACAGTCATCATGATGGACGTGAGGGGCATTGGTTAGAACAACAAATGGGAGTCCCTGCTAATCGTAAGACCGAGCCTGATTTATTGGGCTTTGAAATGAAAAATGCGACCACAAGCAAAACCACTTTTGGGGATTGGTCTGCCAACTACTACATTTTTAAAGATCCAAATTATCATTTTTCACGTAGCGACTTTATCAAAACGTTTGGTAAACCCAATGAAGCAAAAGGAGGTCGTTGTTAATGGTCAGGCGAACCTATTCCGAAAATTAATCAAACTAATCGTTTTGGCGTAACACTATCAATTGACGAACAACAAAATATAGTGATTATTTACGACTTTGAAAAAGATCAACGTGAGAATAAAACAGCATTTATTCCCTCTGCAATGCAAGTGAACCATTTGATTTTAGCGCGTTGGGAGCGCGAATCACTGCGTAAAAAAGTAGAAGATAAATTTAAGCAAAAGGGTTGGTTTAAATGTGAGCGCGACGAAACTGGCGTTTATTATCAAATCGCTTTCGGCGCGCCTTTAAGTTTTGAAAACTGGTTGCAATTGGTACAAGCAGGTACAGTTTTTTTTGACAGTGGAATGTATGAAGGTAATTCACGCAATTATTCACAATGGCGCGCAACGAATTCTTTTTGGGAAAGTTTAATTGTCCGCCGTTATAATTAAGCAGCTAAACCTGCTTTTTGTTGTTCAGCTTGTTGCATCGCATTGATGAGGGCTTGAGCAACCGCACGAATCACTACAACGCAAACAGAATTGCCGATTTGTTGATAAATTTGTCGTCGTGACACAGCATCGACGACAAATTCTTCAGGAAATCCTTGTAAACGCGCACATTCTCGTGGCGTTAAAAGCCTTGGATTACGTCCTAATTTGCTTTGATTAATCAAAATTTCCGAACCATCTTTGTAGTAGCGTGCACTGATAGTATTTGTATAAGGACTATTTTCATCAAACAAGGTATAACCAAACCCATTACCTTTGTTTGCATGTTGCACTCTACGCCGTTGATGCCCTTGCCAAATTTTATCAGAAATTGTGAAATAGTCTTCACTAGCAGGTAATTGGCTCAAATCCTCTAAAATATCGCCTAAGCGGGTAGGTGTTTTGCTGGGCGTGGGCCATTTTAATAATTTTGAAAAATTAACTTGTTGTCCAAAATAATCTCGATCAAAACCGATAATAAAAATACGTTCTCGATTTTGCGGAACTCCAAAATCAGCGGCACGCAACACTTGAAAATCAACCCAATAATTAAGCGGTTGTCCCAATGCATCACGTGCTTCTTCACTCATTGGCACGTCATCAGGAATTAAACCTTGATGCTCACCGCGTAAAATTGCCAAAATAGTCGCAAGGGTTCGCCCTTTATCATGACCGCGTAACTGTTTTACATTTTCTAATAAAAATGCTTTAGGACGTTTTTCCGCTAAAATCCGTTGAATTTCAAAAAACATTGTGCCACGGGTATCATAAAAACCTTGTCTCAGACCCGCTTGAGAAAAAGCTTGGCACGGAAAACCTGCTAATAAGACATCATGGTCAGCAATATTCTTGGCTGGAATTTGAGTGATGTCGCCAGCGGGAACTTCACCATAATTCGCGGCATAGGTGACTTGCGCAAATTTGTCCCACTCAGAACTAAAAACGCATTTACCGCCTAACTCTTGAAACGGTAAGCGAATGCCACCGATTCCCGCAAATAAATCAATAAAGCGAAAATTGGTAGGGCTGTTTTGCGAATGTCGAAAAGGAGCGTGTTCAGGTAATGCCAAGATTTTATTAAATTTAGCAGGGGTTGGTACATGTTCCCCATTTTCCCAACCGCGTACTGTGCGCTCCCCGTTTTCTTTCATGTCTAATAAAGTGGCAAATGCTTGTTGACTCAAGCCCATGCGTTGACGTTTTGCGCGAATATAGGCGGCTTTATCTAATTGTTCGATAAGTTGTGCTGAAGGAGACATAATTAATTACTCTATATTTATCCTGTTTTAATCCCGGTTAATTATAGGGTTGATGAGTTTTTTCAGCAACATTAAACAACATCGAGTCTATAAGATATAGTAACCGTACCATAAAGTAATTTAAATTTAGGACTGGCAGTCCTTCGTACCGTTTTATAGTGCGTTTACTATAACAGGCAAAAAGCCATCGTTTTTTGGTAGATTTTCGCAGCCGTTAGCTATACTTGAAGATTTTGTAAACTAATCGGTACTGATGATTTAGCGTTAGGACACACTTTTTGTTTAATCACCAGTAATGTGACATCATCCAAGACTTTCGCGTTGCCAATGTGTTCCCGAACATCTGTAATTACGGCATCTTTCACCGCTTCTGCACTGCCTTGCCAATGAGTTTTAATAATTTGGCATAAACGTTCGATACTGTACAGTTTACCTGTAGCATTACGGGCTTCTGTAATACCATCTGTATATAAGACAATGCCTTCACCTGTTTGTAGCTCTACTTCCATATTGTCCACAAAGTTACTGATGTCTTCCGTTAAACCAACTAGAAACCCTAAATTAAAGGTGTCAATTCGTTGAATCGTGCCGTTACGTTGTACGTGTAACACTTCTTCATGTTGCCCTGAGAGGGAAAATTTTCCTTGAGAGTAATCAAGAATGGATAAAGTTAAATTTTTATCCGATTTCATGCGTTGAATATTTTCGTATAACGCACGATTTAGTAAATTCATGAAAACTTTAGGGTCTGTGACATTATTTAGGAGTAAGGTACGAACTGCTGTTTGTACCATTAGCATTAATACGCCACTTTCTAAGCCGTGCCCTGTGACATCACCAATACCGATTTTAACGTGCCCGTTATACTGCAAGACATCGTAATAGTCACCGCCGACTTCGTTAGCAGGTTCCATAAAACAGGCAATATCTAAGTCATCAATTTTCTCTAATTCTTGCGGATGAGGTAAAACCATCTGTTGTAATTTACGGGTTACTTCCAACTCAGCCCCCATACGCATATTTTCTGCTTGCAACTTTTTGTTTAATTTAGTTATTTCTTGATTTGCCGCTTCTAATTGAGCTGTTCGCTCTGAGACTTTGGCTTCTAATTGGTTAAATAGTTGTTTGAGCTGGGTACTCATGCGTGCAAAGGCTTGAGCAAGATGACCTATTTCATCTGTCCGTTGTAATGGTAGTTGATGGCTATATTCCCAGTTGCGCGTACTTAAGTGTTGTGCTGCCATATTCATCTGGTTAATAGGGCGGATAACCCAGATTGTTAACATGATAAGAATAATACTTGCACTCAGTAAGATGGCAATCACAGCACTATAGGTTTGTTCGAATAATTCATTTCGCATGTCTGTTTTAGGCATTGTGAGGTCTTGCCATAAGACAAGTAAGCCAATGCGGTCTGGACGAATGCTGTCAACGTGTCGCCCTAAAGCAATAGGGTAAATGCCATAAACGCCATTATTATCTTCACTAAAACCGATAATAGTGCGTTGGGTTTCTGTACGGACAAGTTTCATATCTTGTTCAAGTTGTTTAGATTGCCAAATGTCCTCCGTATATTGTTTTAAGGCAGTGTATAACTCGTTATCTAAATCCCCACGACGTAAAGAGGCTAAAATAATATCATTTTCATCCAATAACATAGCAACTTTTACGGTTGGGTCTGACCCCATGCCAACGACTTCTTCTTGCATACGTAAGAAGTCATTTTTTTGAATTAAATAGGAAAGGCTTTCGTTTAAATGTTCTAAACGAAAACGCAAATTATCTGCAATGGCTTGTTCAATGCGTATATCGGCTTGATGTAGGCTTTGATAGAAAAGATAGGCATTTTGCCCACAAACTAAGGCAAGGATAAGAAAGATAATTTTAAAATTAAGTGAATGTAAGAATTGCATTATAACCCCCGACAGTTAGCTTATTTATAATGCGTGGTTATAAATGCAGATTTGGTCAACATCTACGGATTTTTTAATGAGTTTTTGCGCCAACATGATGGTATTAAGTTGGCGTAAAGTTTGGCGTAATGGCTCGGGGTTATTCGCGGTTTTGCTGAGTAATTGGCGATTTTTTTGGCGGTCAGGCAGAGTAAGTCCTTTGTACATAGGCATGACATCCGCAACGGGTAATTTCATACGGGGTGCCATGTGAGTAATAGCATCTTCATTATGTTGTTTAAAGTAATCTAATGCATTAAACCAATTATCAACGACATATTTAATTTGTTGTGGATACTTATCTAAGTAGCTTTTTTGCATAATAAGAACATCTACAATTTCTCCTGAAATCTGACTACTATCAAATAGTTGAATCGCATGTGCGGCAAGTAAATGGCTACGTATCGGTTCAAAAGTCACAACCGCATCTACTTGATTAGATAAATAGCTAAATTCGTGTTTATCTGCTTCTAGTGAAACAATAGTGACATCGGTGACATTGAGCTTGGCGAATTCTAACGCACGGGCAAGGGTATAAGCGCCAACGGCTGTATTTTCTACCCCAATACGTGCCCCTTTTAAACCTTGTAAATTCTGTAAACTGGGTTTACCTAATATTGCATCAGCACCCTCTGAAATATCCATTACAAGGACAATACAAGCATCAGTATTTGTTTGTTGGAGTGCTAACACTTCGTCTAAGGTTAATGCAGCTCCTTCTATATGTTTATCTAAAAAATTACGGAGACTTTGCGAAGTTGATGAGTTTTCGACCAAACGAACCTTATTATCATCTAAATAGTTTAAACTGCGTGCTAAATAAAGGGGTTCATAACCCGCCCAGAAATTTGTCCCAATTCGCAATGGGGTCGGTGTGTTATCTTCACTACAGGCAACCAGTAAACCACTTAAAATAATGCCTGTTGTCCACCGAATTATTTTTTTAATCATCATGTTCTTATATTCTCTTTATACATGGGTTCGATAAAAATTTTGAATCAATGAGCTTATGAATGTTTTAATAAAAAATTAATTTCTATCATAAACTTACTTATTTTTCACGAAAAAAGAAAAATACATTGTCATGTGAATAAATAGCATTGATTAAAATCTTATATTTATTCTCAACTTTCTAAATTGTCCAACATCTCCGTTAATGTAAGCCATTCCTCCTCAACTTGCTGTAATTGTGTTGTCAACATTGCTTGTTGACGGATATAAGTTTGTACTTTCTGCTTGTCGTCATAAATTGCAGGATCGGCTAGCAACGTTTCAACCGTGGTTTTCTCCACCGTTAATTTATCTAATTGTTTCTCGATTTGCTTCAATTTATTTTGTAAAGGACGACGCTGTTCCCGTTGTTGCGCTTCTAAACGTTTCTTCTCTGCCCGTTGTTGCGCGTTATCACTGGGCGTTTTAACCTCACGCTGTTGACTGCGTTCATTGGCACGGTGTTCTAACAGCCATTGACGATAATCGTCTAAATCGCCCTCAAAAGGTTTAACACACCCTTGGGCGACCAGCACTAAATCGTCCGTTGTGCTACGGATTAAGTGTCTGTCATGGGAAACAATCACCAATGCGCCTGTATATTCTTGTAATGCCATACTTAACGCATCACGCATATCTAAATCTAAATGGTTTGTTGGTTCGTCTAATAACAACAGGTTAGGTTTTTGCCAGACTAAAACGGCTAAAGCTAAACGGGCTTTTTCCCCCCCTGAAAACGGGGCAATCGGCGCGACTGCCATATCGCCAATGAAATTAAATCCGCCCAGAAAGTTACGAATGACCTGTTCAGAGACGAAAGGGTCTAATTGCTGAATATGTTGCAAAGGAGAAGCATGGGGCTGTAATTGCTCTAATTGATGCTGTGCAAAATAGCCAATGCGTAGCCCTTCTCCTTGGCTCATTTGTCCTGTCAGTGGTGATAATTCACCCGCAAGTAATTTAATAAACGTCGATTTCCCCGCCCCATTTGGGCCCAGTAAACCGATACGCGAACCTGGGGCGATGCGTAAAATCACTTGCGTGAGAATGGTTTGCTCACCATAACCTATATTAATTTTATCTAAATTAACCAAGGTATGTGGCATTTGCGGGGGCGGTAAAAACTCAAAATTAAACGGGGAATCGATATGGGCAGCACTAATCACTTCCATCCGCTCTAATGCCTTGAGACGGCTTTGTGCTTGTTTGGCTTTACTGGCTTTATAGCGAAAACGCGCGACAAAAGATTGAATATGCGAAATTTCTCGTTGTTGCTTCTGATAAGCCGCTTGTTGTAATGCTAATTTTTCGGCTCGTTGACGCTCGAAAGATTCATAATTCCCCGTATAAAGGGTTATTTGTTGTTGATAGAAATGCGCAATAGTATCAATAACATTATCCAAAAAATCACGGTCATGTGAAATTAATAATAAAGTGCCTTCATAGCGTTTTAACCATTGTTCAAACCAAAATACTGCATCTAAATCTAAATGGTTTGTCGGTTCGTCTAATAACAGCAAATCGGAACGACACATTAACGCCCTTGCTAAATTCAAGCGCATTCGCCAACCGCCTGAAAAATCTTTAACTGCTTTTTCCTCATCATTAGGTGCGAATCCTAAACCGCTTAATAATTGTCCTGCTCGAGAACGGGCGGTATAACCGCCGATTGCATCAAAGCGGGCATGTAATTCAGCTTCATGCATTCCGTCGTGATTTTGTTGTGCAATCACTAAAGCCTGCTCGATACTTTTTAATTCGGCATCGCCTGCTAACACATATTCAATCGCAGAAACTGTAAGGGCGGGTGTTTCTTGGGCAACATGCGCAATGCTTAGGACGGGGGGTAAATCAATATCGCCTTGGTCAGCGTGTAACTCTCCCAGTAATAAACTAAATAAACTGGATTTTCCACAACCATTTGACCCTACAATGCCAACTTTTTGCCCACGAAACAGCGTTAAATCAACATTATTGAGTAAAAGCTTGGTCCCACGTTGTAGGGATAAATTGCGTAAGGTAATCATGAGATAACATCAATAAATCAGTTATAAAAACAGTATAAGAAAGAAAAGGGCAACAAGATTTGTTGCCCACAATGAGAAAGCGTGCAAAACCGCTCTAAACGGTTGTATAAATACGCTTAAGAGTTGCCTTTTAACTCTTTTGAATACGAGGCTAAATACTTTTGGGTTAACGCGCCATAACGAGGCGTTAATCCCACATCTTCATAAATCGGGTCGCCACATTCATCCTCACCAATAACTTTAGTGCCTTGAATATACGGCATTGCCTCGCCTAACTCATCTAATGCGACCGTTAATAACTCAGTGATAATCTGCTGTTCTGTTCTACCGGGAAACATTTCTACTAATGCAGAGACTCGCGCCGCATCATATAACGGTAAACGCAACAGATATTCCTTCAGCGTGACGGCATCTGATGCTTGTGCTTCCCATTCTGCTAAAAGTTGCGTAATTCTCATGAAATGCTCCTT